>DAIDAS010000025.1 GCA_027310505.1 bacterium | reverse complement strand
CGAAAGAGCTTTACAACCCGAAGGCCTTCTTCACTCACGCGGCATGGCTGGATCAGGCTTTCGCCCATTGTCCAAAATTCCCCACTGCTGCCTCCCGTAGGAGTCTGGGCCGTGTCTCAGTCCCAGTGTGGCTGGTCGTCCTCTCAGACCAGCTACGGATCGTCGCCTTGGTGGGCTTTTACCCCACCAACTAGCTAATCCGGCATCGGCCGCTCCAATAACGCGAGGTCTTACGATCCCCCGCTTTCCCCCTCAGGGCATATGCGGTATTAGCACATCTTTCGATGTGTTATCCCCCATTACTGGGTACGTTCCGGTGCATTACTCACCCGTTCGCCACTCGCCACCAGGTGCAAGCACCCGTGCTGCCGTTCGACTTGCATGTGTAAAGCATGCCGCCAGCGTTCAATCTGAGCCAGGATCAAACTCTTCAGTTTAATTCCCAACTATTACTTGTTTGCCTCTTTCGAGGCAGGTATATCGCTTGGCTTAAAACTTCAAATGATTCTAGGTTTAAATCTAGGTTCATCTGAGTGTAAGCACTTATATTCTGAGTGCCACATAGCATCGAAACACTACATGACGCACCCATCAACAAGTACCCACACTCATCGGTTGTTCAGTTTGTTAAAGAGCAATCGCTACCTCAGCAGCGAAGAGGTGCGCATTATACAGACCTCTTTCGGATCGTCAACTGTTATTTTCATTCAGTTGACTGGTTGCGGGGACAGGATTTGAACCTGTGACCTTCGGGTTATGAGCCCGACGAGCTGCCAGACTGCTCCACCCCGCGTCCGAATTCGACGTTGTTTGTTACCTTGTTGCCGTCGAGAGGTGAGACTATAGCAAGCCTGGAGAGGCCGTGTCAACACATATCAGAGCTGAAACTCCGTATCCAGCTTTTTGGGAACTGCGGCATTCTTCAAGCGCACATATTCCGGCAGGCCCTTGCGGTATGGTGGATAGTCTTCGCCCTTGATCAGCGGCAACAAGTAGGCGCGGCCCTTTTCTGTAATGCCATAGCCGTCCCGGGTAATGAAATTGCGCGGCATTTTCTTTTCCACATTGGCAACACGCTCCAGTGGCGCCACGCCTATTTCCCATCGGTAGGGCTTGTCGGACAGGCGGACAATGGTTGGCATGACGGCATTATTGCCGGACACGGCCAGTTCCACGGCCGCCTTGCCCAGCGCGTAAGCCTGCTCGACATCGGCAGCCGCAGCGATATGGCGAGCGGCGCGTTGCAGGTAATCTGCGACCGCCCAGTGATATCGGTAGCCCAACCCTTCTTTGATGATGCCGGCCACCGTTGGCGCCACCCCACCCAACTGGGCATGACCAAAGGCATCCTTGACGCCCTGATCGGAAAGGAACTGGCCTTCGGCATTTTTTACGCCTTCCGACACCACCACTGAACAGTAGCCGTACTGCTTAACCATAAAATCGACCCTGGCCAGAAACTTGGCACGATCAAAGGTGATTTCGGGGAAGAGAATGACGATGGGCAATTCGCAACGGTCATCCGAGGCCAGCCCGCCTGCTGCGGCAATCCAACCGGCATGGCGCCCCATCACTTCCAGCACGAAAATCTTGGTGGATGTCTTCGCCATGGAGGCAACATCGAGACTGGCTTCGCGCACCGAGGTTGCGATGTACTTGGCGGCAGAGGCAAATCCCGGGCAGCAATCAGTAATCGGCAGGTCGTTGTCGACGGTCTTGGGCACATGGATCGCCTGGATGGGGTAGCCCATTTGGGCCGAGATTTGCGACACTTTGAGGCAGGTGTCGGCCGAATCGCCCCCGCCGTTATAAAAGAAGTAGCCGATGTCGTGCGCCTTGAAGACTTCGATCAGGCGCTCGTATTCGGCCCGGCTCTCGTCGAGCCCCTTGAGCTTGTAGCGGCAGGAGCCAAATGCCCCGCCCGGGGTGTGCCGCAATGCGGCAATGTCTTTTTTGGATTCCTTGCCGGTATCGATCAGGTCTTCGGTCAGCGCGCCGATGATGCCGTTGCGACCGGCATAGAGTTTGCCGATCTTGTCTTTATGCTTGCGGGCGGTTTCTATGACACCGCAGGCCGACGCGTTGATGACTGCGGTCACACCGCCGGACTGGGCGTAAAAGGCATTTCTGGGCTTGGCCATGGCAACCTCCTGCAAGAACACAAGAGGCTTAGATTACTCCAGGAGATCAGGCTGCGGAAGCAAAAATCTGACGGACGCGTTCGAGATCTTCCGGGGTGTCGACGCCGGCAGCCGGCGCGTGTTCGGTCACGGCGACGCTGATCCTGTATCCATGCCAGAGGACGCGCAACTGCTCCAGCGCCTCGAAGGTTTCGATTACAGCCGGTGCCAGTTGCGAGTATGTCTTGAGAAAGCCGGCGCGATAGGCGTAGATGCCGATATGCCGCTGCACGGGCAGACCGGGCGGCACCTCCTGGCCTGCGGCATAAGCATCGCGGGCATAAGGAATGGGCGCACGGCTGAAATAAAGGGCGTAGCCGTTCTTGTCGGTAACCACCTTGACGATGTTGGGATTGAACACCGACACCTTGTCCTGGATCGCGTGGCTGGCAGTGGCGATCGCCGCTTCCGGGTGGTCGGCCAGGTTGCGCGCCACTTCGCGAATCAGCCGCGGATCGATCAGGGGTTCGTCGCCCTGCACGTTGACAATGATTTCGTCATCGCCCCAGCCGCGCTGCTGCACCACCTCGGCGATGCGGTCGGTGCCGGAGGGATGGTCTGTGCGTGTCATCACGGCGGCATATCCATGCCGGGCAACAGCCTCGGCGATGCCGGCATCATCCGTAGCGACGCAGATTTCGGATGCGCCACTCGCCGCCGCTTGCTCGGCGACGCGCACGACCATGGGCTTGCCGGCAATATCCAGCAGCGGTTTGCCTGGCAAGCGAGTCGACGCATGCCGGGCGGGAATGACGACCTTGAACCCGCCCACTTAAACCTCTTCGTCGGCCGGCAGCTTGCGAGCCTCGTCTTCCAGCATGACAGGAATGCCGTCCTTGACGGGGTATGCCAGACGGCAAGGGCGGCAGATGAGCTCCTGTTCGTGCTTCTTATACAGCAGCGGCCCCTTGCAAACCGGGCACACCAGAATTTCGAGCAACTTTGCGTCCATCATTTAACTTTCGATATTTTTTCCAGAATTTTTTCCCCCAGGCAATCCGGAATCTCTGATTTCACAGGCAGGTACCAGGCGTTTGGGGGGGCAAAAGCGAAGCACTTCACCGCGTCTTTTTCCGTCATCAGTATGGCGGCGGCATGATCGATTTGCAAATCCTCCGCCGCAAACCGATGGTGGTCCGGAAATGCGTGCTCGATCACGTCCAGCCCGAGTGATCGCAGGTGATTGAAGAACCGCGCGGGATGGCCGATGCCCGCAATGGCATGCAGCCGTTTGCCGGAAAAATCAACCGCAGCGGCAGTCTCGGCGTCATTGCACAGACGATGGAATTCGTCGCCGCGCAGCGCCATAGCGTATGCACCTTTCCCAAGCGCGGCATGACCGCCATTGATCACGACGGCATTCACACTGCGCAGCCGCCAGAGCGGTTCTCGCAGAGGGCCGACAGGCAGCATGGCGCCATTGCCATACCATCGGGCGCCGTCGACCACGACAATTTCGAAATCGCGGGCCAAGGCGTAGTGCTGCAGGCCGTCGTCGCTGACCAGCACATCGCATTCGGGATATGCTGCAAGCAGGGCTCGCGCCGCGGCGGGACGATCACGACCGATCCAGACCGGGCAGGACGCACGGCGCGCCATCAACAGGGGTTCGTCACCGGCTTCATCCGGATGGCTCGCCGGCGTCACTTGCACGGCATCGCGCGCATTGCCGCCGTAACCCCGGCTGATAATGCCGGGATGCCGGCCCTGCGCCTTGAGGAAATCCACCAGCCACAACACCAGCGGGGTTTTGCCAGTGCCACCCACCGTGATATTGCCGACGACAATAACCGGCACCGTGGCGCGCCAGGACGAAAGCAATCCCGTGCGATACGCCGAGCGCCGCAGCCAGACCACCAAGGACAGCAACAGGCTCAGCGGCAGCAGCAGGCGCGACCATAAGCCGCCCCGGTACCACTGCCGCTCCAGCCAGGCATTCATGTCAATGGAACTGTTTTTGGTAAAGCTTGGCGTAATGGGCGCCCTGCGCCAGCAACTCGGCATGGGTACCGCTTTCGACGATCTCGCCTTTTTCCATCACCAGAATGCGGTCGGCATTCTCGATGGTGGACAAGCGATGGGCGATGATGAGCGTGGTACGCCCCTGCATCAGGTGATCGAGCGCCGCCTGCACGTGTTTTTCAGATTCGGTATCGAGCGCGGAAGTCGCCTCGTCCAACAGCAGCACGGGTGCATCCTTGAGAATGGCGCGGGCAATGGCGAGCCGCTGACGCTGGCCGCCGGAGAGGCGCACGCCGCGGTCGCCGATCTCGCTGTAGAGCCCGTCAGGCAATTGCTGAATGAATTCCCAGGCATAAGCCGCCTGTGCGGCGGCGATCACTTGTGCTTCGGTAGCGTTGCGCAGGCTGCCGTAGGCGATGTTGTTGAACACGGTGTCGTTGAACAGAATGACTTCCTGGCTGACCAGTGCGAATTGCTCGCGCAGGCTTTTCAGTTTAAGCGCGCGGATGTCGATGCCATCCAGCAGGATCAGCCCTTGCTGCAAGTCGTAAAAACGGGGCAGCAGGCTCACCAGCGAACTCTTTCCGCCGCCAGAACGGCCGACCAGCGCCACTTTCTCACCGGGCCGCACAACAAAATTCAGCTCATGCAGGGCGTTGCGCTTGGCATTTTCGTAGCGCAGATTGACATGCCGGAACTCGATCTCGCCACGCGCCCTGTCCAGTGTGCGCGTGCCGAGCTCTTCCTCCTGCGGGCTATCCATCAGGCTGAATACGCTTTGGGCCGCAGCAACGCCGACCTGCAGATCCTCGTTCAGGTTGGTTAAGCTTTTGACAGGAGCGATCAGCATCAGCACCGCGCCGACAAAGGCGGCGAACTCTCCGGCGCTGAAC
>DAIDAS010000013.1 GCA_027310505.1 bacterium | reverse complement strand
GTATAAAGATATCACCAAGAGCATTACGCTCATGCTCAATGGCGAACTGGGGTATGCAGGGAATTACGGCGGCGGCAGCTTTCCTTTCTATAAAAACTTTTATGCAGGCGGCGTGACTTCGGTCCGTGGCTTCGATACAAGTTCGTTGGGGCCGTCCGCGATCGAACCTACGACAAATGTAGCCTACGCACTTGGCGGTACCCGGCGCGTCGTGGGGAACGCAGAACTGTTCTTCCCGGTACCCTTGATGAGGGATAGCAAACAGTTCAAGCTTTCGGCTTTCCTGGATGCAGGTACGGTCTGGGGCGGCACGAGTGCATCGGATCTTGCCACGGGGAGTTGTAGTGGCGCGTCCGACTGCCTGCGTTATTCCACCGGTGTTGGCGTGAGCTGGTACTCGCCATTCGGTCCGATCAAACTGGTGCTGGCCAAGCCGCTTAACGAAAAAACTGGGGACAGGACCCAGATGCTGCAGTTCCAGATGGGCTCGCAATTCTAAATTTTTTGTGAAATTCAGGAGAAATCAATTGAACAAGCTGTTGCAATATGTACTGGCAGGTAGCCTGGTAGTGTTTTCAGTTGGGGCATCCGCCGCAGAGCTGAAGGTGGGCTACGTACAGGTCGACAAGATTCTGCAGGAAGCTCCGCAAACGATTGAAAGCGGCAAGAAGCTGGAAAGGGAATTCAGTCCGCGTTCGCAGGAACTCGATCGCATGCAAAAGCAGATCAAGGATCTGCAGGCCTCTCTGGATAAGGATGGCCTGACAATGTCGGAAACCGATCGCCGCAACAAGGAGCGTGACCTTTCCAACCTGAACCTCGAATTCCAGCGCAAGCAGCGTGAACTGCGTGAAGACGTCAACCTGCGCAAGAACGAGGAGCTTTCCGTACTGCAAGACCGCATCAACAAGGCGGTGACTTCCGTAGCTGAGGCGGAGGGCTATGACCTGGTGGTTTATAGCGGTGTCGCCTACGCCAGCAAGAAGGTCGATATTACCGACAAGGTACTCAAATCCCTCGGCAAGAAGTAATTGCTGCGACTTTATCGGTTGTTCTGAATTGATGCGTGCCAGCTATTCCCTGCGGGAAATCGTGGCGCAACTGGGTGGAGACGTGCTGGGGGATGACAGTGTTGTCGTTTCCCGCATGGCCTCTCTGGTGGGGGCGCGAACTGGCGATCTGAGCTTTTTTGCGAATTCGAAGTATCGTGCCTTGCTGACAACCACCAGCGCGAGCGCGGTTGTGGTTGGCCCGGCTGATGTCGATGCAACGCTGCTGCCTCGGATAGTGACGGAAAATCCGTACGCCTATTTCGCACGTGTTTCGGCCCTCCTGAATCCTGAAGCCGCGGTTGATCCGGGTATACACCCCAGTGCCGTGGTCCATCCTTCAGTGGCCGTCCCGCCGTCAGCGTGTATTGCCGCAAATGTCCATATTGGCCGCGGTGCGAGTATCGGAGAGGGCGCCATCATCGATGCCGGATGCGTGATTGGCGAAAACGTGGTCATTGGTTCACGTAGTCGACTTCATGCGAACGTAACGGTCTATGCCGGGTGTGAAATCGGTCATGATTGCGTGTTAAGCTCGGGCGTAGTGGTCGGTGCCGACGGCTTCGGATATGCCGAAGAAGGTGGCCGATGGGTGAAAATTCCGCAAGTCGGTCGCGTGGTGATCGGCAATGCGGTCGAAATCGGTGCCAACACCACGATCGATCGCGGTGCGCTGGACGATACCATCATTGAAGACGGCGTAAAACTCGACAACCTGATCCAGATCGGCCATAACTGCCATATCGGAGCACATACCGTGATTGCGGGGTGTGTTGGGATCGCAGGCAGCGCGCGTGTCGGGCAGCACTGTAAAATTGGTGGGGCGGCGATGATACTGGGGCACCTTGAAATCGCCGATGGCGTGACGATCTCGCCCGGGAGCATGATCACCCGGTCGTTGAGCCAGGCGGACACCTATACCGCGCTGATGCCGTTCCAGACACATGCCAGCTGGTTAAGAACAGCCGCGCATATACGGCATCTGGATGACATGGTCGCGCGCATAGCGCATCTCGAAAAAGAACTTGTAGCATTAAAAAAGGAACAGTCATGAGCAGCATGGACATCCACGAAATTCTTGAACACTTGCCGCACCGTTATCCATTCTTGCTGATTGACCGCGTGGTCTCTCTGGAATTGGAGAAGGAAATCGTTGCGATCAAGAACGTGACGATCAACGAACCTTTCTTTCCCGGACATTTCCCTTATCACCCGGTCATGCCGGGTGTATTGATCGTTGAGGCGATGGCACAGGCGGCAGCTGTATTGTCGTTCAAGACCATGGGGCGCAAACCCTCGGATGATTCGGTTTATTACTTCGCCGGTATCGACAACGTGCGTTTCAAGAAACCGGTATCACCCGGCGACCAGTTGGTGCTGAAGGTGAAAATTGACCGCATCATGCGTGGTATCTGGAAGTATTCCGGCCAGGCACTGGTGGATAACGAAGTTGTAGCCGAGGCTGATCTGCTGTGCACACTGAAGGTCATTAAGTGATTCATCCGACTGCTATCATCGATCCCAAGGCGGAAATCGCCGCCGATGTCGAGATCGGTGCCTATTCAGTGATTGGTGCCGATGTGCGGATCGGCAGTGGTACCCGCATCGGTTCGCACGTAGTGATCCAGGGGCCGACGACCATCGGCCGTGATAACCAGATATTCCACTTCTGCTCGTTGGGTGAAGCCCCGCAGGATAAAAAGTACAAAGGTGAGCCCACCACGCTCGAGATCGGTGACCGCAACACCATCCGCGAATACTGTACCTTTAATCGCGGCACGGTGCAGGATGCCGGCGCAACCAGGATAGGCCATGACAATTGGGTGATGGCTTATGTGCATATCGCACACGACTGCCAGATCGGCAACCACACCATATTTGCCAATAATTCCTCGCTGGCCGGGCACGTAATCGTGCATGACCATGCCATCCTGGGTGGATTCACCCTGGTGCATCAGTTCTGCAAAATCGGCGCGCATGTCATTACAGCAGTGGGTTCGGTGGTCTTCAAAGACGTGCCGCCCTATGTCACGGCATCAGGCTACGACGCACAGCCGCATGGCCTCAATGCCGAAGGCCTCAAGCGCCGTGGTTTTTCCGCTGACACCATGCTGCAGTTGAAGCGTGCCTACAAGACCCTGTATAAATCCAGTCTGACGCTGGATGAGGCCAAGGTGAAGCTATCCGAGCAACAGAAAGAATGCCCGGAAATCGGTGTCCTGCTGGAGTTCCTCAATAGTTCAACCCGCGGCATTATTCGTTAGTATCGCACCTTGCATTCAATCAAATACTGCGTTGTCGACACTTGTCGTACTACCCATACTGTCTGCGTGTCTCCGCCTGGTCTTCGATTGAATGCAACATACGTTTTTTGAGTCATTAGTATGCCCGTTATCGGAATCGTAGCCGGAGAGGCCTCCGGCGATCTGCTTGGCAGTCATCTTATCAAGGCACTCAAGCAACAGCGCCCTGATCTGGAGTTCATCGGTATCTGCGGACCCAAGATGCAGGCCGAGGGGGCCGTTTCGCTGTTTCCCATGGAACGTCTGGCTGTGCGTGGTTATTTCGAGGTATTGCGTCACCTGATCGGCCTGTTGCGCATGCGCCGTCAGTTGGTAGCCTATTTCAGGAAAAATCCGCCGGATCTGTTTATCGGTGTCGATGCGCCGGATTTCAATCTTGGGCTGGAGCGCAAACTGAAACGGCATGGCGTCACGACGATACATTATGTCAGCCCTTCAATCTGGGCCTGGCGTCGTGGTCGCATGCGCAAGATCAAGCGTGCCGTGTCGCATGTGCTGGCACTGTTCCCTTTCGAAGTGCCGCTGTATGAAAAAGCCAAAGTACCGGTGACCTATGTCGGTCATCCGCTGGCGGACATGCTGCCGCTGGAGCCTGACCATGCGGGCGCGCGGCGCGAGTTGAAGCTGCCCGAGGAAAAGCTGGTGATTGCCATGTTGCCAGGTAGCCGCCAGAGCGAACTGCACTATATGGCTGACCTGTTCGTCAAAACCGCGAAACAGATCCACCAGCAAATACCGGAGGCGCAATTCCTGGTGCCGCTGGTGACGCGCGAGACTCGCTGGAAATTCGAGGAAGCCATCTACCGTAACGATGCAGCCGAGTTGCCGCTGACCTTGCTGTTCGGGCATGCGCACTTGGCCATGGAGTCGGCCGACGCCGTCGTTGTGGCATCGGGTACTGCAACGCTTGAGGCCGCGCTGCTGAAGCGCCCCATGGTGATTACCTATCGCATGTCGCCGTTAAGCTGGCAAATACTGCGGCACATGAATTATCTGCCCTATGTCGGTCTGCCTAACGTGCTGGCCGGCAGAATGCTGGTGCCGGAGTTGCTGCAGCATGAAGCCACTCCGGAAAATATTGCCGACACCCTGCTCAAGCTGGTTTACGACAAATCGGCCGTGGCTGAAATCAAGCGCGAGTTTTCCGGCATTCACAGCCGATTACGCCAGAATACGGCGGCAAAAGCCGCTCAGCTTGTACTCAGTCTGCTGCCATGACCATGACTTCGATGATCATCTGCGGTGTCGATGAAGCAGGCCGTGGCCCGTTGGCCGGCGCGGTATATGCAGCGGCGGTTATCCTGGATCCCGCCCGACCGATCAATGGGTTGGCCGACTCCAAAACACTATCTGAGAAAAAACGTGAAATGCTGTCCGAGGCGATCAAGCAGAATGCGCTTGCCTGGGCGATTGCATTTGCGGATGTCGAAGAGATTGACTCCATCAATATTCTGCAAGCCAGCTTGCTGGCGATGCGGCGCGCCGTCGAGGCGTTGAAGGTCGAGCCGCAACGGGTGCTGGTCGACGGATTGCACTGCCCGAAAATCGGATATCCGACGGAGGCGATCGTGAAAGGGGACAGCAAGGTTCCGGCCATTGCCGCGGCCTCGATTCTGGCAAAGACGGCGCGGGATGAAGAGATGCGCCAACTGGATATCCTATATCCCCAGTATGCTTTTGCCAGGCACAAGGGTTATCCGACTGCGGAGCATATGCAACTGCTGGTACAGCATGGCGTTTCGCCCGTGCATCGCCGGAGCTATGCGCCGGTCAGAAAACTGCTCGGCTAGTGCTTTGACGCGGCTGCGGCGGCAGCGCTGGCAGCCGCAGCCGCAGCCGCACTGGCTGCTGCGGCCGAAGGGGCTGGTTTAGCAGCGGGGGATGGGGCCGGTGGGGCTGGTTTTGGTTCTGGTGCAACGGTGGGCTTTTCCGGCGCGATTTTGACGGGAGCGGCGGCTGGTGAAGATTGTGCCTCTGCCGTGGTCTAATCAAGTTTTCCCTCGTCATGCAGGATGGCGTCTTCCGTTTCCTTGTTGAGCACGATGATGCTGATGCGTCGATTGATCGGATTGAGCGGGTTGGTTTTGTCGAATAGTACGGCGGATGAGAGGCCTACGACACGTGCAACCTTTTCTTCATCCATACCGCCTTGCACCAGGGCGCGGCGGGATGCGTTGGAACGGTCGGCGGAGAGCTCCCAGTTGGTGTAGTTGCCGGAAAACTTGGAATACGGCGTGGCATCGGTGTGACCGGACAGGCTGATCCTGTTGGGCACATGGTTGATGACTTTGCCGATTTCATTGAGGATCTTGACGGCATAGGGTTGCATCGTGGCGCTGCCGCTGTTGAACATGGGGCGGTTTTCCTTGTCCACGATCTGGATGCGCAACCCTTCTTTGGTGATTTCCAGCAGCAACTGATCCTTGAACGGCTTGAGTGCCTCGCTGGCATCGATCGCCTGCTCCAGCTCCTTTTTCAAATCCATCAGGCGTTTTTTGTCGTCCTGGGTGATTTGTCCGACTTCCGGCTTGGGTTCGTCGGGTTTCTTGGGTTTCTCTTCGGGGTTGCTACCTTTTTTGGTATCACCTTCGGAGTAGGTGACATCCTTGCCACCCCCGATCTTGATCATGCTGGTGCTTGCCCCGCCTGGGCCGGAGATCGGGCTGGGGTTGTTGAAGTAATCGGAAATCGCCTGCTTTTGCTCCTTGGTGGTGGAGCCAAGCAACCACATCAGCAGAAAGAACGCCATCATCGCCGTCACGAAGTCGGCATAGGCGATTTTCCACGCGCCGCCATGGTGGGCGTGACCGCCTTTCTTGATTTTTTTGACAATGATGGGTTGGGTATTTTCTTCGGCCATGACGGCGAGCCTTCGGTATGAGAGGCGTTATTTCTTCTGCTTGACGTGCTCTTCCAGTTCCAGGAAGCCCGGACGGACGTCCGACAGCAGTACCTTGCGCCCAAACTCAACGGCTACTTGGGGAGCGTAGCCATTCAGGTAGGCGAGAATGCAAGTCTTGATGCAGACGTAGAATTTGGCTTCATCTTCGGCCCGGTGGCTGAGCGAGATTGCAACCGGCCCCACAAAGCCGTACGAAAGCAGAATGCCCAGCATGGTGCCGACCAGTGCCGCGCCTACTTTATGTCCCAACTCCTCTGGCGGCCCGCCGATGGCCCCCATGGTAATCACTACGCCCAGAACGGCGGCGACAATACCCATGGCGGGAAGGCCGTCAGAGGCTCCCTGAATGGCGGCGATGGGGGTATGGATTTCCTGATGGTGGCTTTCCAGTTCGGTATCCATCAGGTTCTCGATTTCGAAGGCATTCATGCTGCCACCCACCATCAGACGGAAATAATCGCAGATGAATTCAATGACATGATGGTCGGCAAGAATGCCCGGATACTGGGTGAAAATCCCGCTTTGCTCAGGGTCCTCGATATCGGCTTCCAGCGCGATCAGACCATCCTTGCGGATTTTGGTGAACAAGGCATACATCAGAGCCAGAAGCTCCATGTACTTGGCCTTGTCATAAGGGGACCCCTTGAACAGGCCGGGTATGGCGCCCAGGGACTTCTTCACCACTGACATCGGATGAGAAATCATGAACGCGCCCAGGCTCGCACCGCCTATGATAAGCAGTTCGACTGGCTGCATCAGTGCAGCAAGGTGACCGTGCTCAAGCACGAAACCACCGATGACGCAGCCAAGAATAATGACGGCACCAAGAATCAGATTCATGGATTAAAACCTTGCTTGTTATTGGTCTGCGTTTAGAATACCCCCAGATTTTGCAATGAATTGCGGCATGCCGCAAGTACGATCAATCTTGGGGGACTGTCTTTATGATTGTCCTCCCCTGAGGGATGGCTTGCATGCAAGTATATCCGTTTCCTGAATGGGTGGTTGACAAGCAACTTTGTCTGGAAAATTAAAGTGCAAAAAACACTGCAAGAATGGGTCGATGCGCTCGGCCAGGTAGACCTGCCGGTATTCGGGGAGACCCGGCAGGCGCTGATTACGCTTGAAAACACCCATGAGGTCAGCGGGGCGCAGATTTCTGCTGCCGTGTTGCCTGATCCCATGATGGTGCTCAAAGTGATGCGTATGGCCAATAGCGGCCGTAGCAATCGCTTCGCGCAGCCAATCCTTACCATCGAGCATTCCGTGATGATGGTCGGCATGTCAGCGAGCTTTGGCAGAATGCTTGCCTGTCCTGTACTGGAAGAGGCGACGGCACTTCAGTTAAGGGGTGGCCTGTTGACGGCTGTGGCGCGTGCTTGTCATGCGGCCTGCCAGGCACGTGATTGGGCGCTGTTGCGGTTCGACACGAATGTTGAAGAAGTTTATATCGCCGCCTTGATGCAGGAACTGGGGGAGATGGCGCTGTGGAACATCGCGCCTGAGCAGATGCAGCAATTGCTCGCGCTGCGCCGCGAATATGGCGTAGCGCAGGCCGAACAGGAGGTGTTGGGATTTTCCGTCGATGCGCTGACGTTGGCGCTTGCCGGCGCATGGAGCCTGCCTCCGTTGATCGCTTCAGCCTTGCGTCCGGCCGATTGCGAGTCGAATTCCCGCGCGCGTCTGGTCAGTCTTGCGCGAAGCCTGGCGCGCCATGCAGAACGAGGATGGTACGAC
>DAIDAS010000422.1 GCA_027310505.1 bacterium | reverse complement strand
GTGACTGCGGGTGGCAGGTTGACGTGTTGCAAGATGTCTTCCATCGGCACGCCCATGATGCGGTCCAGCAACGATAGCATGCCGGTAACGAACAGGTTGTCGGCCTCGCGTTTGTCCAGCATCTTGGCGCCGACCAGTTCCATGAGCCTGGCGCGCACCATCGCCGATTGCCTGAAGACAGGGGAGGTATCCTGCCCGGCAGTGACGGCGAGCAGGGTGAGCCATTTCAGCAGTTGCTGGTAGCCGATGATGGAGAGCGCGTGTCGCACCGATTCTACCCGTGACGCCAGGCCGAACCAGGGTGAGTTAATGTAGCGCAACAGTTTGAAAGAAAGCGTGATGTCGCGCTTGAGCAGGGCTTCGATGGCCTTGGGCTCGGCTTCCTGTTGGACGGCGCTCATCAGTTCCAGGATCAGGGCGTGGCTGGGGTTGATGCGCTTGCCGCCTGCGACCGGCAGCGATTTCGTCATGAAATGGCGCCCACTGAAATACGTTGCGGCGCTGGCTTGCGCCTGAGCTTCATCCGCTTGTGTATCGACCCCGCTATAGATCGTGCCAGACGATGAGCTGGCCTCGGCGGAGCCTGGGGTGACGATGGTAAAGTCGCCGCCTGACCGCTGGGTTTCGCCTTGTTGCAGCGAAATCGCAATGCGGAACCCGGATTCCCGTGCGCGTTCGGTAATGGGCTCAATGGCGGCATCGGCAGGCGCGACGAACACTACGTTCCTGGACATTTTCTTGAACAGTACTACGTCCTGCACCCATGCTATCGGCAAAAAATAGACCGCCTGCGGAGTTTCGATATTCGCGAGCCTTAGCATGAACGGCATGACCACGTCATATTCCGTGCTGGCCGAGACCAGCTGGATGAAAACAACCTCGCCGTTGCGGTCGAGGATGGGTTGGCGGGTGATCAGCTGTTCTGGGTTGAAGGCCATGTTCGGCAGCGTTATTGTTTCTGCTTGATGGCCAGCACCGCCTGATTACGCAACGTACGCAACAGGCTGAGCTGGCGTGGCGTGACCTGCAGGCTGTTGGCTGTCTGCATGTCGGCGTAGATGACCCCGATGGCCTTGTTGTTGATCATGACGGGCAGCAGCAGAAAACATTCTGCGTTGACGGCGTCGCGGTACCACGCGGGAATTTTGGAGGAGATATTTTCTGCTGCGACATTCTCGATGACGATATCCACCCCTTTCTCCAGCGCGACGTGAAATACATCCGGTTCGAATTTCAAAGGGAAGTGTAATTTTGGCAGCAGCGTGTCGATGCCTTTGCCAAAACCAAAACGGGCACGCATGGTATTGGTCTTTGCATCCCGCACAAAAGCCAGGATACGATTGAAACGCATGCCGCGGAACATGGTTTCCAGCACCATTTGCAGTACGTCGTTGAGGTTGTATTCGGCGACCAGGGTGTTCGTGACGTCCTGGATGCCGTCGCCGAGGATGGCTTCCGGATCAACCTTGACGGCCTCGCTCTCGTTGTTCTGCTCGGCAACCAGATCCAGTGCGGTGATGCCGTCCATCCCATCATCGTCTATCGGTGTTGTCTCGGACGGATTTTCGTCGCCGTTCCAATGCGACACGGTTTTCAGCAGCGGGCTGTTGGAAGTAGGCAGGTTGAGAATGGCAGCGCGTATGCTGATTTCTTCCATGCCATGTTCCAGGGCCTTGTTCAGCTGTTGCGCGTTGACCCTGACCGCATCCCGGTAGCGATCGATCAACTGGTCAAGCGCCTGATCTTTTTCTTCGATCGGAGTGCTGGCTGCGATCATGCATAACTCGTTGGCCAGGTTGACCGTGATGTTGAGGTGATCCAGTTCATCTCGCGGCTTTCTGACCTTGTCGCCGGTAATTTTCCGCATGCCGGTTTGCAGCCGGTCTGGAAAATTCCAGCTTTTAGCGATGTTGATACCCAGCTCGTTATAGCTGATACCAAGCACTTTATGCGAAGCCTGCGATTCGTTCATGCCCTCTGATGCCAGGGCCGCGATCTCCTGGCTTTCATCGAAGAAATAGATGGTGCTGAGAAGCTTGCCAAGATTCTGGAACATGGCGCAGATCATGGCCTCTTCGGTGTCACGAATATTGCGCCCATGCGAGAGTTGCATGGCGACCAATCCGGCGAGAAACGATGACAGCACTTCGTCACGGAACTGCGTTGCCTGCGACTTGTTTTGCAGAAACTCAAGCAAAATCAGCGCAGTGGCAACGTTGCGCACGGTTTCAAAGCCAAGGATCACCACCGCCTTGGAGATGGTGTTGATCTTGCCGCCGAACTGGCCATAGGTCACCGTATTGACCAGCCGCAGCAGCTTGTTGGTCAGGGCGAAATCCTGCAGGATGGCTTTGGTCAGCTTGCCAGCGCTTTCCGACTCGGAATCGACGATCTGGTTGATTGCGCTGATGGTGCCGGAGAGGGCGGGAAAGCACTGATCGTCCTGCATGGCGCCGAGCAGACGCTCCAGCGCGGTAGGTGTGTCGTTTGTCGTCATTGATGCATCAGCTTCTTCAGGTCGTCGATGATTTCTTGTGAGTGGCGTGAGGTATCCACGCTCAGGTATGTTTTGGCAATCCTCCCCTGCGGATCAATCAGGAAAGTGTAACGTTTTGCGATCTTGATGATACCGAGGTTGTTGAGTGCGCCGTAACTTTCCGCCACAGAACCATTCTTGTCAGCCAGTAATGGGAAGGGCAGGTGGTATTTGGCGGCGAATTTTGCATGCGAATCGCTATCGTCCACGCTAACGCCGATCACTTGTGCCCCCAATTTCTCAAGTTGTGTCAGGTCGTCGCGAAAACTGCACGCTTCTTTGGTGCAACCGGGAGTGTCGTCCTTGGGGTAAAAGTAAAGCACAACCCATTTCCCTGCGTAGTCTTTCAAGGAGTGCATTGTCTGGGACTGATCGACAAGCGAGAAAGCCGGCGCTGGCTGGCCCGCGCGCGGCAAATCGCCGGCATGGCTCATGCGCCATCCCAACATTAGCAAGATAGTGGCCAGAATCAGCAAAAAGGTACTTTTCATGATGACAGCATCCTTTAGCGGAAAAAAACCTATTTTAAGCTAAAATGCGCATTTCGCCTCCGTAGCTCAGTGGATAGAGCATCCCCCTCCTAAGGGGAGGGTCACACGTTCGATTCGTGTCGGGGGCGCCAAGTATCACATTAAAAAACAAGTAGTTGCATATAATTCCAAAGTTGCTTTAACTTTAGTTTTTGATGATATTTCAATTCATAATGTCTCCGTTTTGTCTCCAATTTTCTAGAGTTTTCTAACTTTTTCATTCGTTGGATGTCTCTGATTAGTCTCCGTCAGAAGGAGGCCGATCCAATTGCTTGATGGGGATGAGTTGATCAAGCCAAATTCTATTGATGACGATTATGGTGCTGGGTAAGGTAAGATGTCGTTGGCGCCACATAGAGGGGTGTAAGGCCGCTTAAAATGGGCTTGCCTTTCCCCACAATGTCTGGCCTCGAAAAAAAGCCTGTAACGCGATATTTCTTGCTCATGTTTGACACGAGCACTCTGCCAGAGTACCTTGTATTGACTCCCAACAACGGATGACCCCTGCCTGAAAGCAATTCCTCTGGCAGAGAGCGGGCTCCGATTCTTGGGAGTATTTCTTTTGTGCGGCAGCTAATGCAGATTTCCGCTGTGAATTAAGCATGATGAAACTAAACATTCAGACTCAAATGGGCGCGTCGATTGGCGATGCGGTAGAAGTCGATCCTTCTGCATTCCGCGTCGCAAAGCCGCACTACAAACTGGCTGATCTGTTGGTACAGTGCAACCAAGACGCTCCGCCGCCCGCTGATATGGCAGGGTGGGATGCGATGGCGCCAGTGCCGGCAGTGAGCGATTTAATTATGCAAGGTCCGCTGGAATCGGATAAACCATAAATGTCCTCGATCATAATGAGAGCGGCTTGGGGATTAGTTTTCGGCGTATTGAGGACACTTATGGTTTTTGAGAACTACCTGGATAAAAATCGACGCGCTCTCGCATTTCTACGCCAGGCTTGAAGTGCGGCGCTGGCTTTGCAGGAATTTCTACCTTCACCCCGGTCTTTGGATTGCGCCCAATCCTTGGAGGCCGCACATTAACCTTGAAGCTGCCGAAGCCTCTGATTTCGATGCGTTCATGCCTTCCAAGGTGGCTGGCCATGGCATCGAGAATGGCTTTGACTGAAAGATTAACGTCCGGGTGAGTGAGCTGGGGAAACTTTTCTAAAAGCTTTGAGATTAGTTCGGCGCGGGTCATAAACTGTAATTTTATCACCGACCAATTACAACTTATGCTGCATTAGCATCCGCAACCAACGAGTGCTCACGGGGAGGTAAGCGAAACCGAATGCCTTTACCCGCCGTCGAGCAATACAGCACAACGAAAAGGTAGCCTTCGCGAATCTTCCTATCAATATCCTCGTCCTGGATTGCCATGCCAATCCACTGCGCCCCCGCCTCGAACCTAAAAGGCAAGACTTGAGCCTGCGAGGGTGTCGTAATGATGAATGCTTGATCGGATTGGCTGCGCCGCAAGTACGCAGTGAACCACGATCTGTAGTATAGAAAACCCATGTTCGTGATTGTTGTGGCTCGGTCGCCATAGTTCACCGCAGTGGCAGATATATACGTCTTGGTATCGATCTGCCCACCACCAACGATCTTCATTCCCGTCTGAGCGGTTATACGGACTTTTGGACCTTCATTGAGCCACTTGTACGCATCCCACCCAAGCACGAAGGTTGAAATGACTGCAGCGTATGCGGCGATAGCAAGCGTCAATGTCTCGTTTAGCGTTAGTCCAAACATTCAACCCTCCCTCTGAATGAATGCCAGAATAGCCCCTTTAGTCCCCTCCAGACTAGCCCCCCCAAGAAACGAGATCTAATATTGCATTAGATGCCGATGTTCTATGCTTCACATGGGCGACTGTAAGTTCTGGCGTTGAACGGTCGTCTTTGTGACTAATTTCTTCCGGATTGAGGATGTTTATGGTTATGTTATGCGTTTCAAGAACACATACTGACGCGCTGCGCTATGAAAATCGGCTAGAAAATGGAGGTGCGGGCTTCTGCCACTTTATACGGAAGATTCTCTCACTGGTCGTTTCCGTCCTTGTTTCACCATTATCCACCATTTCAAGATACCCGCCATGAAGGCGCTCGTCTTTGGTTAGAAGAAGCCCAGGAATCGCAGGGTGCTCCATCTCCCCATCCAGATATATTTCGTCCGGGACATCGTCTCTCTTCGCGAGTGGCTTGGCTGGCATTAATGCCCGGCAATGCAAGCCTTCCTTGCGTGGAACGGCTAGGCCAGGGTCGGAATTGGTGAGCTTTACGAGAACTGCAATCTGCTCATCCATCTCCCGCGCACATTTTTCCATTTCCTCTAGGCAATGTTCTCGGAAGTAACTTTCAACAGTTGATTTGCTAAGTTTCAATCCGGCCATTTGCAGCAGCTCAGAAATTTGCTTAAATGAATAACCATCGGATCTTAACTTGTATATCTGATGGAAACGAATGCCAAAGGCTCGGCGTGAGGAGTAGTCCTCGCCTTTCTGGCTGATGCAGGCGTCCGTAAGAACTTGTTTGCTTTTTTGCAAGTCGATGCGCATTGTCTGCTCCAAATAGTTCGGGCGCAACCCGTGCAGTAACTGCCAGCCGTGACACTAGGTTCGATGACTGGTCCCCGCTTCAGTCTAAAAGAACGGGTTTTATTACCTTGAAAGCCCTTTATTTAGTTCTTTGGACTGAATGGATGCTATGCCGTTTTTGACCTGGATATCTACGAT
>DAIDAS010000404.1 GCA_027310505.1 bacterium | reverse complement strand
CCTCGGTGGAAGTCCAGTAGGGTGACTCTTTCAGGCCCGGAATCGGCGGCACGGCCGGGCTGGCACCCGTGGCGACCAGGCAGCGGTCGAACGCCACCACACGCTCGCCGCCATCGTTTAAACGGACGGCAAGGCTCTGGTCGTCCTTGAAACGCGCTTCACCATGCAGCACGGTGATGGCCGGGTTGCTGTCCAGGATGCCTTCGTACTTGGCGTGGCGCAGCTCATCGACGCGCGCCTGCTGCTGGGCCAGTAGTTTGCTGCGATCAATCGCAGGCACAGTCGCCGCGATGCCACTGTCGAATGGGCTTTCACGGCGCAAATGGGCGATATGGGCAGCGCGGATCATGATCTTGGACGGCACGCAGCCGACATTGACGCAAGTACCGCCGATGGTGCCGCGCTCGATCAGCGTGACGTTCGCACCTTGCTCGACGGCCTTCAGCGCCGCCGCCATCGCGGCTCCGCCGCTGCCAATAACGGCGACGTGCAGTCCGTCCCCATCACCACCAGCCTTGTCACCACCGCCCAGCCATCCCAGCGCCTTGCCAAGCAGTCTGCCCCGCGCTGAAGTGGATGGGGCATCGGCGGGTGTGGCCTTGTAGCCGAGGCCGGCCACAGCGGCGGTCAGCGCCTCTGGCGAGGTGCCGGGATCGGTGGCGAGTTGCGCGGAGCCTTTCGGGTAGGACACGAGCGCCGACAGCACGCCCGGCACTTTCTCCAGGGCGTCCTTGACATGTGTCGCGCACGAGTCGCAGGTCATTCCGGTGATATTCAAATACATTGCATCGTTCCTTTTCGTTTCGGCAACTGCCAATGCAGTTAGCCGTGTTTGGGTGGTAGTTCGCAGCGGCGGTTGGCCGGTGAGAGCAGATCCCAGATCGACACCCCGATCATCAAGGCCAGACCGACATAGAGGAGGTTCGCCGTCCACCAATTGCCAAAAAACAAGAGCATGGCCGCCAGCACGATGGCTGGGCCGACCATCCCGAGCAGGCTGCGGTACCATTGCCGATGACTCAGCCAGCCCAGTGCATTCGCCAGCAAAGCCACGACTGCGAACAGCGGCAGCAGCTTGGAGATAAACAACCCTTCGTATTCCTGTAGAAAGCCAAGGCCGATGGCCGCGCCCAGGCTGGCGATAGCCGGGAAACAGGCAGCGCATCCCATCGCGGAAACAACGCTGCCAAGCGCGCCAGCCTTGTCGGCAATGCGTGTAATCAGTCCCATGATCGCCCCAGGTTCGGGTTCAGTGGCTCACTGCTTGACGCTGGACGGATAGCCCGCGTCTCCGGTTGCCTTGGTCAGCTTCTGCACGCTGGTCTTGGCATCATCGAACGTGACAACCGCTTCGCGTGTCTCGAAGGTCACGTCAATTTTGCTGACGCCTTCGACCTTGGAAATCGCCTTCTTGACGGTGATCGGGCAGGTGGAGCAGGTCATGCCCGGTACGGACAGCGTGACGGTCTGGGTGGCGGCGAACACGGGGGCAACGAAAGCGGCGAGAGCGAGGGAGGCAAACAGTTTTTTCATGATGAACTCCTGGTTAGTAGAAAAATGGCATGACGTAGGGAAAACCAAGCGCGACCAAGACCAACACGGCGACGAACCAGAAAATGAGCTTGTAGGTGGTGCGCACTTGCGGAATCGCGCACACCTCGCCCGGCTTGCAGGCGGCCGCTGGCCGGAAGATGCGCCGCCACGCGAAGAACATGGCCACCAATGCCGCGCCGATGAAGATCGGACGGTAGGGCTCCAGCGCGGTCAGGTTGCCGATCCATGCCCCGCTGAAACCGAGCCCGACCAGAACCAGCGGCCCCAGGCAACAGGTCGAAGCGAGGATGGCAGCCAGCCCGCCAGCAGCCAGGGCACCAC
>DAIDAS010000387.1 GCA_027310505.1 bacterium | reverse complement strand
GTCGTAGGCATTCAGGAAACGGTCGCCCTGCGTCTCGGCTAGCAGGATGCCATCCGTCATCAGATTGATGTAGCTGGTGTCGGAAAGCTTGTCGTTGAAGCGCACCTTGTATCCCACCGCCTCGCCCAACGGCGTTTTCAGTTCCTGCGCGATACGGGAAGCCACGGAACGGGCCGCGATGCGGCGCGGCTGGGTATGGCCGATCAGCCCGCTCACTCCTCTTCCCAGCTCCAGGCAGATCTTGGGCAACTGCGTGGTCTTGCCGGAGCCGGTTTCGCCGCAAACGATCACCACCTGATGTTTTTCGATGGCTGCGGCGATCTCGTCCCGGCGCAGGTTGACCGGCAGGTCCAGCAAATATTCGGGTTTTGGCAGTGCCGCACGGCGCGCCTGGAATTTGCGGGAAGAAGATTCTACTCGTGCGGCGATCTCGTTCAGCAGCCTGTCGAATGGCTTGTTGAGCTTGCGGGCTTCCTTCGCCTCACGCAATTTGCGCTGCAGGGCATGGCGATCCGCCAGCATGCATTCGGCCAGGCGGGCTTCGAGTTCGGACAGATTAGGCAAAGGTGCGGCGGAATTCATAGAAGAATGGCGATTTTACCATGCGCCCTTGCCTGAACCGATTCATGAAAATCACTACCTGCACTTCATGGCCGGCACGAATACTTGAGTAAAATAGACGGATATAGTAGAAAACGTGCAAGGAAGCGTCAGCGACCTTGCCAACCAACTAAAACCTTAAGGAGACTATCATGTGGACCAAACCTGAAGTGACTGAAATGCGTTTCGGTTTTGAAGTGACGATGTACGTCTGCAACCGCTAAACCGGACTAATATCACTAACGACGGGAGCTCCGGCTCCCGTTGTCGTTTCTGCATCCCGGCCTCAGCCCTGCTCGCGCTGCCGTGCGGCTGCCAGCGCGGGGCGCGACAGGACACGCTCGGCATAATCCTCCAGCACTTCCGACTCCAGCGATATCTGGTTGCTGCGCGCCCATCCCAGCGTGTGGCCGACCATGATGTCAGCGCCGGTAAAGTAGTCGGCGGCCACATACTCCCTGCCGCGCATGTGCCAATGCAGCACCTTGGCCGCTTTGGCAAATTCCCACAACGCCGTCGGCTCGATCAATGGCAAGCGCAACTCCTCCGGCAAGACGAATCGGTGCTTGGCCAGTGTCCACAACGATTGCTCAAGCTCCGACATCGTAAACGCCAGCCACTGGAAATACGTGGCACGCTGAATGGCATCCGCCGGCACCAGCCGTGAAGCCGGGAATTTCTCGCCGATGTAGGTCACGATGGCGGCCGATTCGGCCAGCACCAGATCGCCATCGACCAGCGCAGGCACCTTGCTGGACGGGTTGATTTCCAGGTACTCCGGCTTGCGGCCTTCTCCTTTCGAAAGCTCCACCTTGAAGTACTCGTAATCCGCACCGGCTTCTTCCAGCGCCCAAGTCGCGCGTAAAGACCGTGTTTTCGGACATCCGTAAATTTTCAGCATTCGGGTTTCCTTCGTGAAATCAGCATGATGTCCGTGAGCTTGGCTTGCTATTTACGCAACAGGCAGTCTTCCGTCCCGTAATTTCCGCCCTTGAATTCCGGTTCGTAATAATACTTGCGAAAACCCAGGCGGCCGGACTTGTCCTTGCTCATCGTCGCAATGCCGGTACCATAGTCTTTCGTGGTTTGGTCCTTCAGCGCGAAGTGCATGGCGATCCTGTCGCCCTCGGTGGCGGCCTCGCCCAGATAGGTGCCGTAGCCCGGCACTTCGAGCCTGAACTGGTAGGCACCGTATTTGCCGGTGCTCTGTGTGCGGACAAGCGCCAGGGTGACGGTGCCGGTGTACTTGCCTTCATGGGCATCGTCGCCGGTGCAGTCATAGATTCCGCTGTAATCCTGCCCGGTAAAGGCGGGGGCAGCAAATGCAGCATGGGTGCCCAGCAGGAGCGCGAGCAGGGGTAGCGTTTTTTTCATTCTGTCCTCCGGAAAAAATTCCCGAATATTGTAGCGGCGGCCACCAGCTGCCGTCATGGTAAAATAATCGATTGATTATATTCAGGATTGGCAATGGCGATTCAGTGGTTCCCCGGACATATGACCTCGGCACGCAAAAAAGCGGCCGAGACCATGGAGTTCATCGATGTCGTGATCGAGGTGCTGGACGCACGCCTGCCCGAGGCCAGCTGCAACCCGATGATCAATGAACTGCGCCTGTTCCGCCAGCGCCCTTGCCTGAAAATCCTCAACAAGAATGACCTGGCCGACCCCAACGTCACACAGGCCTGGCTCAATTTCTACAACAAGCAGCGGGCGTCAAGGCCGTCGCGCTTTCCTGCAAGAAACCGGGCGACGTCGCCAGAGTGGTCGGCCTGTGCCAATCACTCGCGCCACATCGCGGCACCAACCTGAAACCGTTGCGCATGATGATCATGGGCATCCCCAATGTCGGCAAATCCACTTTGATGAATGCCTTGTTGAAGCGCCGGGTAGCGGCGGTGGGCGATCAGCCGGCCGTGACCAAAAACCAGCAGCGCTTGGAACTGAACGACCAGATGTCGATTATCGATACGCCGGGCCTACTGTGGCCGAAAATCGAACAGGAGAGCGATGGCTATATGCTGGCGGCGAGCCACGCGATAGGCAGCAATGCCGTCATCGACGAAGAAGTGGCCGCCTTCCTGGGCGAGATTCTGCTCGCACGCTACCCCGCCCTGCTTGCCGCCCGTTACGCTTGTACGGTTGCAGGGTTGGACGGCGTAGGTCTGATCGAAGCCGTTGCCAAGCGGCGCGGTTTTCGCCTCAAGGGCGGCGATCCGGACTTGGAACAGGCCGCCATTACCTTGCTGAAGGATTACCGCACCGGCACCTTGGGCCGCATCAGCCTGGAAACACCGGAAACGCGCCAAGCGATGCTCGGCAAGCAGGCCCACGCCACGGCGGCGCGCTGCGAAGCCTTGCCAGAAAGCGGCGGCACGCCTTGCCCGGGGCAGTAATTTCGGACATAATTATCATTTTATAACAAAGGGTTCCGAAATTTTTCGGGGCCAAAACGTTTGTGTAGGCGGCGCGCACCGCCGCAGGCGTGACTCCTGACCCAATAGGATGGTGTATGTCCGACCTCTCCACTTCCTCGGTGCTATCGCCAAATGCGACGCAGCTCCCCATCGAGTGGTACTTCGACCCCAAGATTCATGCACTCGAAAAGCAGCTCCTATTCGATAATGGGCCGGCTTACGTCGGCCATGAATTGATGGTGCCCAAGGTCGGCGACTACCATGTACTGGATTGGATGAACGAAGGCAAGGTCTTGGTACATAACGCGCAGGGTATCGAGTTGCTTTCCAATGTGTGCCGCCATCGCCAGGCTTTGATGCTCAAAGGCCGCGGCCACGCCAAAAACATCGTCTGCCCGCTGCATCGCTGGACTTACGACATGGGCGGCAACTTGCTGGGGGCGCCGCATTTTCCGGGCAATCCCTGTCTCAATCTGAATAAAACCGCGCTGCAAAATTGGAACGGCCTGCTGTTCACCGGGCCGCGCGATATCGCGCAGGACCTGTCTCAACTCGGCGCGCTGAAGGACCTGGATTTCTCCGGCTATATGCTGGACCAGGTAAAAATCGAACACCATCCTTACAGCTGGAAAAATTTCATCGAGGTGTATCTGGAAGATTATCACGTGACTCCCTTCCATCCGGGTTTAAGCCACTTCGTGGATTGCGCGCACCTTAAATGGGAATACGGCGATTGGTATAGCGTGCAAACCGTGGGGGTGCACAAAGCGCTCTCCAAGCCCGGCTCGCCAGTGTATCAAAAGTGGCATGAGCAGGTATTGAAATACCGCGCGGGCAAAGCGCCGCCGCATGGCGCGATCTGGCTTACCTACTACCCAAACATCATGGTGGAGTGGTATCCGCACGTGCTGGTGGTCAGCACGGTATGGCCGACCTCGGTAGAATCCTGCGTCAACGTGGTCGAGTTTTACTACCCGGAAGAAATCACTTTGTTCGAGCGTGAATTCGTCGAAGCCGAACAAGCGGCCTATAGCGAAACCGCGCTGGAAGACGATGAAATTTGCCAGCGTATGCAAGACGGGCGCAAAGCCTTGTGGCTGCGCGGCGACAATGAAAGCGGCCCTTATCAATCGCCGATGGAAGACGGCATGGTGCATTTCCACGAGTTCCTGCGCCGCCAGATCGAACCGCATTTGTAATGCCATGAAATCCAGCTGGATGATCGTCGCCGGAGGCTTATTCGGCCTGATGGGCGTGTTCGTCAAACTCGGCAGCGCGTATTTCTCCAGCGCCGAACTGGTGTTTTACCGTTCCCTGATCGGCCTGATCGTGATCTATGCCATGGTGCGCGCCCGGAAGCGCTCGCTCGCCACGCCCCATATCGTCACGCATATGTGGCGCAGCCTGTCGGGCTTGATCGCGCTGATGCTGTTTTTCTACGCCATCGGCATGTTGCCGCTGGCGACGGCGATTACGCTCAATT
>DAIDAS010000364.1 GCA_027310505.1 bacterium | reverse complement strand
GGTAACGCCTGACCTCACCCTGCTGAAAGGCCGCGGTGCAGATCTGGTACGCGAAAAGCTGCTGGCACGCGCCAGCGACCAGTTTCTGGTGCTGGTGGACCAGAGCAAGCTGGTGTCCCGCATCGGTGAAAAGTACGCGATCCCCATCGAAGTCATGCCATTTGCCTGGCAACTGGCCAAGCGCAGCCTCGAAGCCATCGGCGGCCATGGCGACTTGCGTCAGAATGCCGGCAAGGACGGCCTGGCCGTTACCTCGCACGGCAGCCTGGTACTAGACATGGTGTTCGACCCAGCCATGAATGCCAGAACGCTTGATGCAGCGTTGAGCGGCACGCCCGGGGTCGTCGAGCATGGCATTTTCAGCGCACTCGCCAGCGTAGTGCTGATTGCCAACGACGGTAAGATCGAGGAACGCCGGGCAACCGTCTAGAGCCAGTTGCCCGACTGGTTTTTAAAGCTTGGCGAGGATGGTCTCGACGTTGGAGACCTCAAATTTCCCTGAAGCCTCTACACCCAGGTACTTCACCACGCCGTCATCGACGATCATGCCGAAACGGTAGCAGCGCACCCCCATGCCACCCGCGGTCAGATCGCGATCGAGCCCCAGCTTCCTGACATACTCGGCACTGCCGTCCGCCATCATGCGCACGTTGCCAGTGGCCTTCTCCTCACGCCCCCATGCCGCCATCACGAAGGCATCGTTAACGGCCATGCACCAGACCTCGTCCACACCCTTGGCCTTGAGCTCGTCGTAATGCTTGACGTAGCCCGGCAGGTGCTGCGCGGAACACAGCGGCGTAAAGGCGCCGGGGACGCCGAAAATGACGACCCTCTTGCCCTTGGTCTGTGCCAGGACGTCCTGTTTCTGGGGGGGCATCGGACAGCCGTTGGCTTCGTCGAATTCAATCGTTTCCATCAATGTGCCTTCAGGCAAATGTTCTCCAACTTGAATCGTCATGGCGTTTCCTTTCTTTATCTTGCTTGGGAGGTTTGAATCGAGGCCTGAATCATTGTAATGTCAAATCGATGCACATAAAACCTTTTATATTTCATGGAATTACGCGATTGCGACCGGCATTGGTTTCTGCCATCATGATGCCAAGTTCAACCGGCAAGATATTCCAATCATGACTCAACAAACCAAACTCCGCTGGGGCATCCTCGGTGCCGCTCGTGTCAACGAGCGCCTGTTGCCCGCCATCGTCGAAGGTTCCAATTCCGAACTGGTCGCCATCGCCAGCCGCCGCCCGGGTGCAGCCGCAGAAACGCTGAAGAAATACGCGCCGCAGCAGATCGGGGTGCGTTGCCACGACACTCTGGAGGCGCTGATAGATGACGCAGAGGTACAGGCCATTTACCTGCCGCTATCCAACCACGAGCACGCCGAATGGGCGCTGCGTGCCATCCGGCGCGGCAAGCACGTATTGATCGAAAAGCCGATGGCTTTGACAGTCGCGGACATCGAAGCCATCGAAACTGCGGCTCGCCAGCATGAAGTCACGGTAATGGAAGGCTTCATGTACCGCTTTCACCCCCAACACGCGCGTGTTCGCGAAATTGTCGACTCCGGACTCATCGGCGAGGTGAAATTTGTGCGTGCCAGCTATTCGTTCATGATGCGCCCTGCCCGCATGTACCGGCTGGCGCAGAATACCGGCCTCGGCGGCGGTGCCATGTGGGATATCGGGCCATATGCCATCCACTCCCTGCGGCTATGGTTTGATGAACCACCTGTCGCAGTAACAGCCATGGCCAAGTATGCCGATACTGGGGCCGACATCGCGACCAGCGGCATCCTCGATTTCGGCGACGGCAGGCGTGGCCATTTCGACATTAGTTTCGAATGTTCGCGCCGCTCCGAATACGAGATCACCGGCAACAAGGGGGGCATCAAATGCCATACGGTCTGGCAACTGCCGGGGGATGTGCCGGTGATTTCGTGGTCGACCGAGGATGGGCGGCGTGGTGAGGAGCAACTGCAGCCATCGAATCATTTCCGGCTGGAAATCGAACACTTCAGCGATTACGTGCTGACCGGCAAAGCTCCCTTGCTGACGCTGCAAGATGCGAAAGACAACTGCAGGACCATCAACGCCGTCTTGCAATCGGCAGCCGAAGGCCGCACGGTCAGGCTCGATTGAGCAGAAGTCGGCTAATCAGCCCAGCCAGGCACTACCGGAACTTGCGCATCGAGCCGGTCACCACGCCCCAGACTTCGAAAGACTGGTCTTCCCTGATGTCGATGACCGGATAATTCTTGTTGGCGGGGATCAGGCGCGCACCCTGCTTGGATTTGCCCAGCGTCTTGACAGTGAATTCGCCATCGAGCAGCGCCAGCACGATATCGCCGATCTGCGCCACCGGCGAGCGGTCAATCACCAGTACGTCATCCTCGAATATCCCGGCATCGATCATGGAATCGCCCTTCACGCGGACGAAGAAGGTGGTGCCATCGTTCTCGATCAGGTAATCGCTGGGGTTGAGGCGCTTTTCGACGTGATCGTCGGCTGGCGAAGGCATGCCTGCCGCCACTTTGGAGGTATAGAGCGGGAGCGCCATCTCGGCACTCGCAGGGGCAAAAGCCACGAACTCGGCTACATTATCCTGCCCCTCGCGCAACCGCTTTTTCTCGAGCACGCCGAGAAGATCACGCACGTTGCCAACTTCGCTCTGCGGCACACGAATCACGGTAGTGGTTTCGCCGTACTTGCCGCTGCCAGGCTTGCGGCCAGCGCCGGAGCGCTTGCCGCCGTGTTTGGGAGTGCCATCCTGATCAGTCATGAATTATTGTAACAATATTCAAGACAAGAATCCAAGACTTCATCCCGCTAATTGACGCTGCCTTCTCGCCTCATACAAGCAAATACCGCTGGCAACCGACACGTTCAGGCTTTCGACGGTACCGAACATGGGAATGCTGACCAGCTGATCGCAGGTTTCGGCGGTCAGACGGCGCAGCCCCGTGCCTTCCGCACCCAGCACCATCGCAATAGGCCCCTGGAATTTAGCCGTGAACAGGTCGTGCTCGGCCTCGGCCACCGCGCCCACCAGCCACACACCGGCGTCCTTCAGCTCGCGCAGGGTACGCGCCAGATTGGTAACGGCGATGAACGGGACGGTCTCGGCAGCCCCGCAAGCCACCTTGCGTACAGTCGCATTCAGGCCGGCGGCACGGTCCTTGGGAGCAATCACGGCATGCACGCCCATGGCATCGGCCACGCGCAGACAAGCGCCGAGATTATGCGGGTCTTCCACGCCATCCAGAACCAGCAGGAATGGCGGTTCCGCGAGGTCGGCTTCCAGGATGTCGTGGATATCCTGATACGGCAACGGCGTATCCTCCACCCGGGCCAGTACACCCTGATGGCGGCCGTTGGCAGCAAGGCCATCGAGACGCTCCTTTTCCAGCTGCATGACACGCACGCCCTTTTGCTCCGCGACTTGCAACAGATCCTGCATGCGGGCGTCCTTGCGGGTTTTGTCCACGCAGACCTCCTGCACACTAGCGGGGTTCTGGCGGATGCGGCTCAATACCGCGTGAAAACCGAATACGATGCGTGACACACTCATTTCTTCTTGATGCCCTTCTTGCTCTTTGGTGTTGATGGATTGTCCTGTGCCGACTCTTCGGGCTGATCCAGCGTGAAATCGATGCGGCTGGTTTCCATGTCCACCCGCACGACCTTGACCCGCAGGCGATCACCCAGACGATAGCGCACGCCGGTGCGCTCGCCGGCCATTTCGTGGCGCATATTATCAAAATTGAAGTAGTCGTTGCCGAGTTCCGTCACGTGCAGCAACCCCTCCACGTACACTTCGTCCAGTGCCACGAACAGGCCGAATCCCGTTACGCCAGCCACGGTACCGTTGAAGCTCTCGCCCACTTTATCCTGCATGTAGAAGCA
This sequence comes from bacterium, assembly GCA_027310505.1. Classification (GTDB taxonomy): domain Bacteria; phylum Pseudomonadota; class Gammaproteobacteria; order Burkholderiales; family Methylophilaceae; genus CAIJXJ01. Next base: position 6,416 of record DAIDAS010000364.1, on the reverse strand, counting down.
CTTGAGCCAGGTTTCGACATCGCGCGTGGCATCGTCGGCACGGCGTTCCGTCAGCGAGCAATGCATCCCAAGCGCGTGCCAGTCGCCTCCCTGATATTTTTTTCCTTCCAGCACTGCCTTGATGGCACGGTGGATCAGCAGGTCGGGATAGCGCCGTATCGGCGACGTAAAGTGCGTGTAGGATTCGTAGGCCAGACCGAAATGACCGACGTTATCCGGGCTGTAAACCGCCTGCTGCATGGAGCGCAACAACACAGTCTGCAGCAGCTGTTCATCCGGACGCCCCTTGATGCGGTCGAGCAGCTTGCCGTAATCCTTGGCATGCGGGGTATCGCCACCGCCCAGCGTAAAGCCGAACTCGGCCATGAAACCGCGCAGTTTCTCCAGTTTTTCCAGCGTGGGGCCTTCATGGATGCGGTACAGCGCCGGATGGTCGTGCTCCTTGAGAAAATCCGAGGCGCACACGTTGGCGGCCAGCATGCACTCTTCAATCAAGCGATGGGCATCGTTTCTGGTTGAGGGCACGATACGCTCGATCTTGCCCTGGTCGTTAAATATCATCAGAGTTTCGATGGTCTCAAACTCAATGGCGCCGCGTTTCTCACGCGCCTTGAGCAAGACCTGGAACAGGGCGTACAAATTCTGCACGTGCGGCATCAGCCATGCGTACTCTTTCGCCGTTTCGCCCTGCGGGTTGACGATCATGTCATACACCTTGGTGTAAGTCATGCGAGCCTTGGAGCGCATCACGGAAGGGTAGAACTTGTAGCGCTTGATCTTGCCGGCCCCGTCGATCTGCATGTCGCATACCATGCACAGACGTTCGACATCCGGGTTTAGCGAACACAGGCCGTTCGACAGCGCCTCCGGCAACATGGGGATGACACGGCGCGGGAAATACACCGAATTGCCACGGTCGAAAGCATCCTGATCCAGCGGCTGTCCCGGCTTCACATAAAAGCTGACATCCGCAATCGCCACCACCAGCCGCCAGCCTTTGCCCTGCGGCTCGCAGAACACGGCATCGTCGAAGTCGCGTGCGGTTTCGCCGTCGATGGTCACCAAGGGCAGTTCGCGCAGGTCGATACGTCCCTCCCAGTCTTTCTTCTGCACCAGCTTGGGGTACGCCTCAGCCTGTTGAACCGCCGCAGGCAAAAACTCGTAAGGCAACTGATGTTTACGCAACGCGATCTCGATTTCCATGCCGGGATCGGCATAGTTACCCAGAATTTCCACCACCTTGCCGATCGGCTGGGCATAAACGGACGGCTGCTCGATCAGTTCCACCATCACCACCTGCCCTGCCTGCGCCTTCATATCCTTGCCCGGTTCGATCAGGATATCCTGGTTGATACGCCGGTCTTCTGCCGCCACCAGCACCACACCGCGCTCACGGATCAGGCGCCCGACCAGTTTTTTGTTGGCACGTTCCAGCACCTCGACGATCTTGCCCTCCGGTCGCCCGCGCCTATCCACGCCCGATTGCCGCACCATGGCCCGGTCGCCGTGCAAGACTTTGGACATTTCCTTGGGTGACAGGAACAGATCATCGCCACCGGCGTCAGGGATCAGGAACCCGAAGCCATCCGGATGCCCCTGCACCTTGCCCGGGATCAGGTTGATTTTTTCCGCGATGCAGAGGGCGTCCTTGCGGTTGCGCAACACCTGCCCATCCCGCTCCATTGCTGCCAGACGGCGACCGAAGATTTCGCGCTCGCTCTTGCGGATTTCCAGCAGCTTGTAGAGCTTCTCCACGCTGACTGGAGCCCCCTCCGCCTCCATCACCTCAAGGATGTATTCACGGCTGGGAAGAGGGTTTTCGTAATTGGCGGCCTCACGGTCTGCGTGAGGATCTTTGCCCCGTTGTTTTTTTTTCGTTGACAAAATCAGTCTTTCCTATAAAATGCGCGCTTCTTTCGAGCCCAGATGGCGGAATTGGTAGACGCGCTAGTTTCAGGTACTAGTATCGAGAGATGTGGAGGTTCGAGTCCTCTTCTGGGCACCAGCGATTCGCTTACAAGACGCACCGTTACTGAGTTTCAGGCGGTGCGTTTTTGTTTTTGTGCCAGATCAAGTGTTCCTTGAAACTCCCTAGACCTTGTTGCGGTCGTTATTGTCCCACCAAAACAGTTGTCGGTCTAAATTCTTTGGGAATCTCGACCGAAGCCTGGCTTCACCTCTCACCCAGGAATACCAATCAGGACTGGTTTCAGCCATGAAAGGTTCCTTTGCCGTTGATCGAGACCTGCTTCACCAGGGCATAAATGGCCGGGATGACAATTAGCATCAGCACGGTGGAAGACACCATGCCGCCCACCATGGGCGCGGCGATCCGGCGCATCACTTCAGAACCGGCGCCACTGCTCCACATGATGGGCAACAGGCCCGCCATGATCGCCACCACGGTCATCATCTTGGGGCGCACGCGCTCCACTGCCCCCGCCATCACCGCTGAGTAGAGGTCGGCCACAACAAACGGCTTGCCCTCTTCATCCCGCTTTGCTTTAAGTTCCCGATAGGCGTGATCAAGGTAGATCAGCATGATGACACCGGTTTCCGCCGCCACCCCGGCCAACGCGATAAAGCCGACCGCTACCGCCACGCTCATGTTGTAGCCCAGCCAGTACATCAGCCACACCCCGCCCACCAGCGAGAACGGCACCGACAGCATGACGATCAGCGTTTCCGTCATTCGCCGGAAGTTGAGGTAGAGCAGCACGAAGATAATCATGAGCGTCAGCGGCACCACGATCTTGAGACGTTCCTTGGCACGCTCCATGTATTCGAACTGGCCGCTCCAGGTCACGTAATAGCCGGGCTGGAACCTGACCTGTTCGCGCACGGCCTTTTGCGCGTCGGCCACATAGCCACCGATGTCACGTCCACGGATGTCGACGAAAATATAGGCTGACAGCAGCGCGTTCTCGGTGCGGATGCTGGGCGGCCCTTTTTCGAGGGAGATGTGCGCCAGTTGCCCGAGCGGGATCAACGCCCCACCCATGGTCGGCACCAGCACCTGTCGCGCAATGGTGTCAGGGTCTGAACGCAGTTCGCGCGGATAGCGCGTGATGACGCCGAAGCGCTCGCGGCCTTCCACCGTGGTGGTGATCATCTCTCCGCCGAGACATGGCGTAACGATTGTGGCTCCAGGATGGTGGCATGCTGCGGACGACCGAGTGCTGTGTTGAGCCTGATCATGGCATGATGCTGCTCGGTGTCCAGGCCGATGATCTCTGAGCGCAACGTCGTTTTCTCGACTTGCGCCCGGATCACATCCTGCTGTGGCACCAGACCGCTTGCATAGCGTACCTGTGTCACCGTCTCCAGATCGCCGAGCAGACGCAGGATTTCCTCATTGAGTCTTTTCAGGCCCACGGTCTGGTAATACTGGGCATATGCACTTTTGATTCTGGCATGAAGCTCGGCCACCGTCGCCTGTCGACGCCCCTTGACCTGTTCCACTTCCGCCGTGGCAACTTCCTTGCGCAGATCGCGTTTGCCCCACAAGGGAAAACTCTGCATCAGCGTATATTTGGTGCCGCTGCCTTTGCCGGGCAAGGGATTAAAGCCATCCGGCGCATCCGGCCCTGCAAAATCCTGCAACTCGGCGCGCAATACCGGATCAGGCAGCGCCCCGGCGGGCGTGATCCGGTCATTGGCCGCGTCGATGTCATAGCGCATAGCGGCAAGTTCGGGGTTGTGCCTATCGGCCCATTGCAGCATTTCCTGCACATTGGCACCGATCGCAACGTTGTCGGGGAAATCATCGGCTCCTGCCATCCTCGGCAGGAGCAATATCATCCCAACCAGAATCAGCGTTATTTTTTGTTTGCTCGTGTTCATATATTGACCTGCTTCAGCACGTTGGGCTGACTCGCCAGTAAGGGCTGCGCCAGGAAGAAGTCGTATATTCCCGTTGGAAACGGATACACAGACCTCGAACGGCACGTGAACCACCGTTGGTTAGATCCTGCTGAAGCGTCGGTAGGGACGGGAGTCGCAACTCCTCCTGGAAAGCGCCCAGGAGAGGAGGATGCTAAACGACCTTCAGCACTAGGCGAAGGTCGATCGAGGCGGATGAAAGAATGGGGAAGGAACTGAGTCCGAGAGTTCAGCGATCAAGCCGGCAACCATCGGGGAAGCACCCTTCAATTCAACGAAAAAATTGAACGAAATGATTGCCTGGGTGGCGCCGAGGTAGCATGAAAAGCATTTGTCGCACGGGGCTTTTTTATTCGCATGATCGCCATCGTGATGATGGTCGCAGTGAGCCATGGCTGCCATATGGTCAACATCAGCGTGCATTTCCATCTTCTGGCTGTATGCCTGACAAGCAGGCATCACCACCGTCGCCAGCCCCTGCAAAGGGAGGCACACCAGTATGACGAACAACGTGATTAGCCGACTCAATCTGGAACTCATCAGCGCATTGTGCTCCAGACTTTACCTCTTGGGCAATCGCCCCCTGTTGGCACCACGCTCACTGGCGCACATCAACGACCTGCCGCTCAAAGCCAATTGCCGATGGTCTTGATGAATGTCTCAAAATCGGGACAACCGAAAGGTAGTATTTACAACGACTTATAAAACCCCAGCGTTATCCGTCACCAGAGGACGACAGTCGCCCTCGTCCATCTTGTTCAAAAATACCAATTAAGTGTTTTTTTACAATTACTTAAAAATTTTGGCACGGATGATGCACTAGTCCTGCCGAACCCAATCAGCCTGCATCCACCTATGGGTATTTAAGATCGTGAGTTAAAGGAGAATCATCATGAAGAAACATACCGTAGCGTTTTCAGCTCTTGTTCTGTTTCATATCGCCACCGCATCCGCGGTGACATCCAACCCGATACAGAAGGATATCCTGGCACGGGCCCACGAGGCCAAAACCGGGGTGATCGTAGCCGTGACCGACCGTGGCAAGGTGGCCGCCGATACTGCATGGCTGCTTTCTGCGCAAATCAAGCAGGATAACAGCTATGCCCCATTGCTCCTGGTGCTGAAACCGGAAGATCGGGAGAGCAAATTAAAAACGCTCAATCTGTCGGAGAATTCGTTACCGGCACTGATTTACTATGATCGTCACGGACGAGAGATCAGCCGTGTCGTTGGCGCCCTGCCTGCTCCTCGGATCAAGCAGGAGAAATTCAACAGCAAGGATGAAAATGTAAGTTAAGCACTTGGTTCGGTTGGGCATGCACGGGTTCAGGGCGCGGCATCACGCGCCTTTTTCATGCGCGCCATTCAGTGCCCAACAGCGTTATGAAGGCGCGAACGGCAACGTAAAGTGGAACGTGGCGCCCTGCCCAGTGCTCCGATCAATCCAAAGCTGTCCGCCGTTGGCCTCGATGAGCGAACGGCTGATGACGAGCCCCAGCCCGATGCCGCTCGACTTGGTGGTGAAAAAAGGCTCAAAAATCCGCTTGGCTGTCTCGACGTCGAGCCCGGGGCCGTTATCCTGTACCGTAACCTGGGCCATGTTGCTGCGTGTCAGGGTTTTCACGGTAATGGTCATGGCGCTGGCCGGCCTCCCTGCCTCGCGCATAGCCTCGATACTGTTGCGCAGCAGGTTGACCAGCACTTTCTGCACATGAATCCGGCTGCCAAGAACCGGCGGCAGGTCGCGCTCCAATTCAAGCGTCGGATGGAAACCGCCAAAGCTGTCATTTTGCGCAATGGAAAGCGCCTCGTGCACAATGCCGTTGAGGTCTATGGGCGCCGTAACAAGCTCCCCCTTGTGCAGAAAGTTGAGCAACTCGTGCAGGCTTTGTCCGGCCCGTTGCGCCTGATCCACACACCCCTTGAGGGCGCGGTTCAGGGTCTCCGAACTCACGGCATCACGGCCCAATGCCTGGAGTGCCACCTCGCCGTAGGCGGAAATGGCGGCCAGCGGCTGATTAAGCTCATGGGCGATTGCCGAAGCCGTCTGAACCGCCACCTGCTGACCGAGCAGGGATTCCCGTTCGGCACGGCGCTCTCGCAGCCTGCGCTCGATAACCTTATGCTCGGTAATATCCCGCATTACCCCCACAAGCCTCACCGCACGACCTGACTCGAAGAATACCCGTCCGGTCGTAGCTACCCAGGATGAGACGCCATCGTTGCGACGAATCACACGGAAATCGGCACGATATTCGCCATTGCTGGCCGGATCGAGCGCTCGATCTATGGCGGCCTGCCTGGCCGCTCGATCTTCCGGATGAATGCCTTCCACAAATTTTTCGTATGTAACCGCTTCTTCCGGATCGAGCCCCCACAGTTCACGTGATCGTTCATCCCAATGGAGTGTGTTCTTTGTCAGATCGCGGTCGAAAATACCAAAACCAGCGGCACGCTTTGCCAGTTGCAGCCGCTCTTCGCTGAGGCGCAACGCATCCTCGGCCTGTCGATGCCTAGAGGCATCATAGAGCGTG
>DAIDAS010000363.1 GCA_027310505.1 bacterium | reverse complement strand
ACCGTACTCCTATATTTTCTTGTTGTAAAGAATTGCGACGAATTCCTTTCTTTTTGTTTTATCCTCCCTAAAATCACCAACGCAGTGGCGTCCTGCTTCGATCAGATTCGAGTACACTTGGCATTAACTCCGGCTGCCCCGATATGACATGGCCATGCGATCATGAGTGCTGAAAATCCTGCATTCTGGAACCTCCCCCTCGCCGAACTCCAGTCCAGGCTAGGGAATTCCTTTGCCGGCCTAACCGAAGCTGAAGCGAAGGAGCGGACGGCGCTTTACGGCCCTAACGCCCTGCGGGTGCAGCACGAACGCCTGCTGCTGCAGTACCTGAGCCATTTCAAGAACCCGCTGGTACTGATCCTGCTGGCGGCAAGCGTGATTTCGGCGACCACCGGCGATATCACCGGCTTCGCGATTATCTGGACTATCGTGCTGATCAGCGTGACCTTGGATTTCATCCAGGAACATCGCGCCAGTCGAGCGGCCGAACAACTACGCAGGGCCGTGGCAGTGCATGCTACTGTGCTTCGTGATGGCGCGCCGATCGAGGTACCGATGGAACGGTTGGTACCAGGCGACGTGGTGATCCTCAAGGCCGGTGATTTGGTACCAGCAGACTGTCGGCTGATTGAAGCACGCGATTTCTTCGTCAACCAGGCGCTGCTCACTGGGGAGTCGTACCCAGTAGAAAAACTCACCGCTGAACTGCCCACCCCTTCCAATGACATCGGTGATGCGGCGAACGCGGTGTTCATGGGCACCTCGGTGGTGAGCGGCATGGCAAAGGCACTGGTGAGCCGCACCGGCTCGGCCGCCGCGATCGGAGAAATCGTCGATTCGCTGGACACCGCTGCACCCCCGACAGCTTTCGAACTAGGCACGCACAGCTTCGGCATGCTCATTGTGCGGCTGACCATGCTGCTCGTATTGTTCGTCTTCCTGGCCAACGCCTACTTCCACCGGCCATTCCTGGAATCGTTCCTGTTTTCCATCGCACTCGCCGTAGGACTGACCCCGGAACTGCTGCCGATGGTGGTTACCGTGACGCTTTCCCGCGGCGCCATGCGTATGGCGCGGCGGCATGTCATTGTGAAGCGTCTGGCGGCAATCCACAACCTGGGTAGCATGGACATTCTGTGTACTGACAAGACCGGCACCCTTACCGAGGCAAAAATCCGGTTGATCCGCCACGTTGATGCAGACGGACGCGACAGCCGCCAGGTATTGCAGTACGCCTACCTCAACAGCTATTTCGAAACCGGGTTGCGGAGCCCGTTGGATAACGCCATTCTGGAACAGGGCGACGTCGTAGTACGGCACTGGCAGAAGATTGACGAGGTACCCTTCGACTTCGAGCGACGACGGGTGTCAGTGCTGCTGGATGACGGCAAGCGGCGCATGCTTGTGGTAAAGGGTTCACCTGAGGACATTCTTAGGCTCTCCACCCGCTATGCTACGGAAAGCGACGAGACGCCGCGCCCGCTCGATGACGCAGCGCATCAACGAATACAAGATTTGCATGACAGCTTGGGCCGAGAGGGATTCAAGGTTCTCGGCATTGCCTGGAAGGAAGTTCCCGCTGATCATCCTCATGCTGTGCTGGACGACGAGATCGGGCTCACCTTCGCCGGCCTGGCGGCCTTTCTCGACCCACCCAAGAAAAGCGCTGCGGCAGCGCTGGCTGCGCTGGCCTCAAGCGGAATTGGCGTCAAGATCCTCACCGGAGACAGCGAGCTGGTGACCCGGTACGTCTGCAACGAATTGAGGATCAAGGTCAGTGGCGTGTTGAACGGCGCCGACATACAGCACATGGACGACGCCGTACTCGCCGGGCGAGTACGGGAGGCTAACCTGTTCTGCCGGGTTACCCCGGCCCAGAAGAATCGCATCATCCTCTGCCTGAAGGCGCAGGGGCATACCGTCGGCTATCTCGGTGATGGCATCAATGACGCGCCTTCCCTCCACTCATCCGATGTCGGCATCTCAGTGGACAGCGCGGTGGACGTAGCGAAGGAGGCAGCTGATATGATCTTGCTGCGGCAGGACTTGCACGTGCTGCACGCCGGTGTCATCGAGGGGCGCCGGACGTTTGCCAACATCATGAAATATATCATGATGGGAACCAGTTCCAACTTCGGCAACATGTTCAGCATGGCGGGAGCGACGCTGTTCCTTCCCTTTCTGCCGATGCTGCCGACCCAGATTCTGCTCAACAACCTGCTCTACGACTTCTCCGAGCTGCCGATACCGATGGATAGGGTCGACCAGGAATACCTGGCCCATCCCAAGCATTGGGATACTCGTTTCATCCGCAACTTCATGTGGGTGATCGGTCCAGTGAGCTCGGTCTTCGACTTTCTGACCTTCTACATCTTGCTTAAGGTGTTCGATGCCGAGCAGACCCTGTTCCATACCGGGTGGTTCATAGAGTCCATCGCTACGCAGGTATTGGTGATTTTCGTGATCCGCACCCAAGGCAGCCCGTTTGCCAGCCGTCCGAGCTTGGTGCTGACGGCGACCTCGCTTTCCGTGGTAGTTTTCTCGGCACTGCTGCCGAACTTGCCTGGTGCCGCCATGCTCGGATTCGTTCCCCCGCCACCTGTGTTTTACATCCTGCTCCTTGGGATGGTGGTGTGTTACCTGTGTGCGGTAGAGTTCATGAAGCGGGTTTTCTACCGCTGGTTCATGCGACCGGAATACGCTTAGCGGTATTCTCTTTTAGCGAGAGAATGCGGCTGCGCCCATTCCAGAAGAGTCATGTTATTAATAACCAAATGTTTAATAGTAGTTACGCTTGGTATCCGAAGAACAGGGGCAAGCTCACGACATTAAGTCAATCCATTGCTTCATATCTCGTGATGACTCTGCTTAATAATCCTAATATGGAATTGACCTAAAATGAAATGTCAACTTTGGAAATGCTATATCCGTTAAAATCAAAGCACATTACTCAATTCGATAGAGGTAGTCTTTTTGGGGTCCATATCATGTTTCGCACTGTAACCCTCTATATTCGCTGTTTCTTTATCTTTGCATTCTTATCCATCAGCAGCACTCAGTCATTTGCCTTCCCACCAAACGTCAACGAGGACTTCATTCCAGCCAGTCCCTTGCGCTTGAGTTATACCAACGGGAATGTTTCCTTCTGGCGCTATGGAGCTCCGGATTGGGTAAGTGCACCAGTCAATATGCCACTGACAATCGGTGATTCCCTTTATACATACAGTGATGCTGAGTTTGAATTGCAATTGGATAACCGCTCATATGTTCGCGCCGACGACAACACCCAACTGACCCTGGTCAACCAGACCCCTGATTTTCTACAAATAAAGGTTGAATCGCCCCTAATGCAGTAGACACCTTTCAGCCTTAAACTAAGGCGTCAAATGGAGGTGTCATGAGCAGCAAACGTTACGCAGAAGAATTCAAGATTGAAGCGGTGAAGCAGGTCACCGAGCGTCGTTACCCGGTATC
>DAIDAS010000354.1 GCA_027310505.1 bacterium | reverse complement strand
GACGGGACGTGTTCGATTACATCGAGATGTTTTACAACCCAACACGACGACATGGTTACAACAACAGCCTGTCTCCGGTAGAGTTCGAAAGGCAGTATTTCAGCAGGCTCGAAAGTGTCTAGGGCAGGCGGGGCGATTCAGAGACCTGTTTTTGGGTAGGTATTAAACCATTAAGAGGGTCCCCGGGTAGGTTTATGGCACGACTGACGCCATTCCCCTTAGTGCCTCGAAGCGCATCCATATACTCAATCTGCCTTGCTGTAATGGTTACTCCGGCAGCAAGATGGGAAGCCAACATGGCAGCAGAGTCTGCAGCAGGTCTCACATACAAGTCATATCCATAACCAATAAACAAATGTCCCACACTATCAGTGAGTAAACCAAGATATCCCTGCTCGCCTGCCTTTAAATGGGCGTTTTCGTTTAGTTTAATCAACTCGTTTCTGAAATATTCATAGCTAGTCGTTGAAGTGGCATCAGTCGAAGATGTAAGTTCATGCAATCCGATAAGAGGCATTTTGCTACTCCATAAAAATTAGTTAGTTATGCACCATTTTTTTGCTGGTAGCATTTTGTCGGTTTCGCCGCCAGAGTACTTACATCCTCCACAGGGGCAAATTCTCACAAACATGCACACATCTTTTTCTTCATATTTTCTATATGCTTTATCAAGTTGAAATGCGTAAATGTTTGCGGGAACGTCTCGTGGTGCTGCATAATTTTGTGCAACGACATAAGTCTCATTATTAAGTCGTAACAGATTGATAGAAGCGACACCATCAAGTACCCAATCAAAATTCAAATTGCCGTATTTTTTCTTATAACGATCGATCCAGTAGTTACCTGCATTAAAATTAACTTTCTTGTCTGAATTTACCAATTTAGCGACTTCTAATTCTTTCTCGCTCAAAGGAAGAATATTCAACGAATCATCCAACACACCACGTACTGACCACTGCGACTTAATAACTTGATCGACCACGCCATCGTTATTAATGTCCACATTGGCACGTTCAAGAATGCCGTCGTATATATTCCCAGCCCCCCTGTCGATTTGACTTTCTTCAACGTTGCGCCACTTTACAAATTCAGTGTGGGTATCGAATCTGGTCTTGCCAAATTTCGTGATGTCACCATTGATAATTTGATTGAGCGTGGAACACACTTTGTCATTTGTGCTCTTGTTGAGCCGAAAAAATCCAGGCTTGTCTGGTTGAATATCCTCATGCTGTTCTGCAATACCTTCGCTTGCTAGTGTGTTAGCATTAATTGATGTCAGCCGCGTTTCGTAAGCCCGCTTCACACAAGTTACATTAGAACAACCATTGCGCACCTTTATCCACTGCTTCTGTGCCTGCTTTGTGGAGTCGGCCTGCTTTTCATCTTTTAACGCCTTTTTGTAAGCTGCATTTAACTCTTCATCTAGCCTCGATAGCTCATCATCGCCACAGATGAGCTTCTCAATCTTGGTCGCCGCCTTCGCACAATCGAAGCTCGCCGCTTGCGCAGGTATCCCAATAAAGAAGGACGCCATTACATAGCCGGTTAGCCATGCTGCTGTATGGCAGACTTTGGCTTTGTTTTTCATTTTGCGATTACTCTCGATTCTTTCTGAATGCATTGTTTCAATCTCCTGTGCCTGTCTGCGCAAAGTTTGTGCTAACTGTTTCACGTCTTTTGTCCGATTCTGACAACCCCATCCACCTGCAACGCCTGAGGCAATGCATGGGTGATGAAGAGCATCGTCACCTTGCCCTTGAGCTGGTTGATCGTCATCGCAAAATGTTCCGCCGTCTGGCTGTCCAGGCTGCTGGTCGCTTCATCAAAAATCAGGATATTCGGTTGTTTGAGCAGGGCACGTGCAATGGAGATGCGTTGCTTCTGCCCGCCAGAGAGGCCGGAGCCGCGCTCCCCGATTTCCGTCTGGTAGCCCTGCGGGAGTTTTTCGATGACATCGTGAATCTCGGCCATTTTGCAGGCATGCACGATTTGATCGAAGGTGGCATGCGGGTTGGCCATCAGCAGGTTGTCGTACAAGGTGCCTGAGAACAGCACCGTCTCCTGCGGCACCACGCCGAAGTAATGCCGCAGTTCGTTGGCCGAGAGGTTGCGGATGTCGGTGCCGTCCAGCTTGATCGTTCCGGATGCCGGGATATAGAACCCCTGCAATAGCTTGGTGAGCGTGCTCTTGCCTGAACCCGAGGGGCCCATGATGGCGATTACCTGCCCTGCGGCAACATCCAGCCTGAAGTTCTCATACAGGTAAGGCAGGTTCTCGTGATAGCGGAAACTCAGGCCTTCGATATCGATCTGGCCTTTGCCTTCGCGTAACCGGCTAGGCAGGATGGAGTAAGGTTCCGCCGGGGCGTTCATGATGTCGCCCAGGCGCTGCACCGACATGTTGGCCTGCTGGAACTGCTGCCACAGGCCCACCAATCGCAGCATCGGCTGCGACAGCCTTCCCGAGAACATCTGGAATGCGACCAGCATGCCGATGGAGAAATCGGGATCGTGCATCACGGTATAAGCCCCCACCACCAGAATCAGGAGCGTCATGGCTTGCTCAAGCCCGTTGGAGATGACGTTGTAGGTATTGCCGATCTGGCGGACCTTGAACCCGGAGTGAAGATATTCAGCCAGGTAGTCGCTGTACCGGGCATTGAGTTGCGGTTCCATCTGCAGGCTCTTAACGGTTTCGAGGCCAGCCACGTATTCAGTGGTAAAGGCCTGATTGCGCGCTCCCAGTAGGAATTGTTCATTTAACTGGGTACGAAAGACCGGTGCCACGATCAGGCTCATGACGACGATGAGGCCGATCATGCCGAGGGAGATCAGGGTGAGCGTCACGTTGTAATAGAACATGATGCCGAGGAATATCGCCAGGAACGGCAGATCGAGTATCAGGGTGACGGCTGCACTGGCGACGAATTCTCGAATCGTTTCCACCCCATGCAGGCGAGCGGCGATAACCCCGGTCGGTCGATGCTCAAAATAACGCGGCGGCAGTTTGAACAGGTGATTGAATACCGCAGCCCCCAGCACCGCATCCACCCGATTGCCGGTATGCAGGATCAGATATTGCCTGACCCAGGTGAGCAGAGCAGAAAACACCATGAAGACCGCTAGCCCGATAGCGATCACGATGAGGGTGCTTTCCGTACGGTGCACCACGACCTTGTCGATGACCACCTGGGTGAAGAGCGGTGTGCCGAGTGCTAATAAC
>DAIDAS010000351.1 GCA_027310505.1 bacterium | reverse complement strand
GTAATACGCAGTTTTAAAAGCATATAAGGGTATCGCAAAACGCCCTGCCGGGCAAGGAAGCACTAGCCACGCCAGCATCATATCCGCCCTTAAAACGACAGTAAATCAACGTTGACGGCCATCGCGCATCAACAAGTCTTGAAAAAATCCCCTGTTCGGGCAAAATGGAGTGTTGATTTAGCCGGACAGTTCACCGGCCAATACCCGGAAAAACGCTCGAAATATGTCGCTCGCGCACATCGCCCCCATCCAACGTCCTTCCAGGCCGCAATTGCCGGTTTCGTGGTACGTCGACCCCGCCATTTACGCACTCGAACAGAAAGTGCTGTTTCCCAATGCGCCCGCCTATATCGGTCACGAGCTGATGGTGCCCAACGCCGGCGACTATCATTCGCTCGAATGGATGAACCATGCCAAGGCGCTGGTGCGCAACCCGCGCGGAATCGAGCTCGTCAGCAACATTTGCCGCCATCGCCAGGCGTTGATGCTGAAGGGAAAAGGCAACGCGAAGAATATCGTCTGCCCGTTGCATCGCTGGACTTACGATTTGCAGGGCGACTTGATGGGCGCGCCGCATTTTTCGGAAAAGCCCTGCCTCAACCTGACCACGACCCCGTTGCAGAACTGGAACGGCCTGCTGTTCGACAGCCAGCGTGATATCGCCAGGGATCTTGGCAAGCTGGGCTTTTTCAAGGATTTCGATTTCGGCGGGTTCATGCTCGACCGCGTGATGATCGACGAATACAACTTCAACTGGAAGACTTTCATCGAAGTCTATCTGGAAGACTACCACGTCGCCCCGTTCCACCCCGGTCTGGGCAACTTTGTCGACTGCGACGACCTGAATTGGGAGTTCGGCGAGTGGTACAGCGTGCAGTCTGTCGGTATCAACAACAAGCTGCAGAAATCCGGCTCGCCGATCTACAATCGCTGGCAGGAGCAGGTGCTGCAATACGGCCACGGCAAGCTGCCGAAATACGGTGCAATTTGGATGGTGTATTACCCCTTCCTGATGCTGGAGTGGTACCCGCACGTACTGGTCGTCTCCAACATCATCCCGCGCGGCCCCAATGCCTGCACCAACGTGGTGGAATTTTACTACCCCGAAGACATCGCCCTGTTCGAACGTGAATTCATCGAGGCGGAACAGGCCGCTTACACGGAGACCGCCATCGAGGACGAGGACATCTGCCAGCGCATGCACGACGGGCGCCAGGCCCTGTTCGCGCAAGGCGCGGACGAGTTCGGACCATACCAGCATCCGATGGAAACCGGCATGGAACACTTCCACCTGTGGATGCGGTCGCAACTTGACCCGCACCTGAAATAACGGGAAAAGAAAATCCCGTTTACCCGCTCATGAAGCCCTCTGCCGCCGGCAATCTCTGGATGCTGGTCGCAGGCCTGTTTTTCGCCTGCATGGGCGCACTGGTGAAGATCGGCGCGCAAACACTATCCAGCAACGAACTGGTGTTCTACCGCTCGCTATTCGGGCTGATCACGATCTTCATCCTCACCCGCAGCAACGGCAAAAAGCTGGCCACGCACCGCTGGCAACTGCACCTGTCACGCAGCCTGCTGGGTTTTGCGTCGCTCGCCCTCTACTTCTACGCCATCACCGAGCTGCCACTGGCAACAGCCGTCACGCTCAATTACACCTCGCCGCTGTTTCTGGCGGCGCTGACCTTGATATACCTGCGCGGCGAGGCCAAGCCCACCCTGCTGCTCGCCATCGTCATCGGCTTTGTCGGAGTAGCGCTATTGCTGCAACCCAGCTTCTCCGCCGGCACCTGGCTGCCTGCACTGCTGGGGTTGATCTCGGGGCTACTCGCGGGCATCGTGTATTTGCAGGTCACGCAACTTGGACGTATGGGCGAGCCTGAATGGCGAACGGTGTTTTACTTCACGCTGGTATGCACCATCGGCAGCGGCTTGTGGATGCTGATTCACCAGTTTCATGCGATTACGCTGGAAGACCTGCTGCTGCTCTCAGCCATGGGGGGTTGCGCCACCCTGGCACAACTGGCGATGACGCGCGCTTATCGCAAGGGCGATCCACTAGTGGCGGGTAGCCTGGCCTACAGCACGGTCATCCTGTCCAGCCTGCTCGGCATCTTGCTGTGGGATGAAACACTTTCGCCCGCGGGCTGGGCAGGCATCATCCTGATCGTCGTCAGTGGCATTCTCAGCCTGCGCGGCAGGATGGGTTTTGACAAATCCGTCCAAGCGCCTACACTATGAGCAAAAGGAGTTTTTCATGATTACAATCAACAATAAAGCGCCGGAACTGGTCATTGCCGTGGTACTGGGCGAATTCACCCTGAAGGATTTCCATGAACTGGAAAATGCCGTCGACCACGCGCTCAGGTTCCAGGGCAGCGCAAACCTGCTGGTTGACCTGCGCGACATGGTGAGCTTCACCCTCGACGTCGCCTGGGAAGAAATCCGCTTCACGCGGCAACATGCCAGGGATTTCGAGCGCATCGCCCTGGTCACCGGCAGCGAATGGCAGGAATGGAGCGCATGGCTGACCCGCCTGTTCACCGAAGCCGACATGCAGGTGTTTGAAGACTACGATCCGGCACTCAGCTGGCTAAAAGGAGAATGAATTTGTTCCACGAAGAGCAGCGTGCCCTGCAGGATCGGTTCGATACACGCAAACTGGCCGACCGTCTGCAGGAAACCATCATCCAGCCCGTCATCAGCCCGGAAGACCAGGCCTATATTGCCGACAAGAACATGTTCTTTCTCGCCACCGTGGATGGCGCGGGGCAAGCCAACTGCTCTTACAAGGGCGGCCAGCGCGGCTTCGTGCGCGTTATGGACGAGAAAACGCTGGCATTTCCGATCTATGACGGCAACGGCATGTACATGTCCGCCGGCAACGTGCTGGTCAATCCCAACGTTGGCATGCTGTTCATCGATTTCGAGCGCCAGTCGCGCCTACGCGTCAACGGTATCGCCACGATCGACCACCACGACCCGCTGCTGGCAGAATACCCCGAAGCGCAAATGATCATCCGCGTCGCGGTACGCGAGGTGTTCCCCAACTGCCCGCGTTACATCCACAAAATGCAGTTGGTCGAAGAATCCGCCTTTGTTCCCGGGGCCCATTGCGAAACGCCCGCCACGCCCTGGAAAAGCTTGGCTCTGGTGGCCGATGTGCTGCCGGCGCGAGACGCTCACCTGGCCGGAACCGATGGCGATCCGGCGGCGGCCATCAACCGAAAGTAACCATGTCCCGCTGGCATCACAGTCTGCCGACAGTATTCGCACTGCTGATTGCAACGATGCTGCCAGGCTGTGCCGGCGGACCGATCGCCCAGCAGATCGCTTCTTCCATCGCCACGCGGATGGCCGACAAGGTCGTCGGCGACATGGTCGACGAGCAGTTGCGCAAGGAACAGGAGCCGCGCCACATCGACCTGATGAATACGGAACCCGATCCGTATCTGGGCAAATTCCTGACCATGCAATTCGCTGACCCACAAGAGACGCAAGCGGTCGTCGAACCGTTGCCGACCCATGTGGAGCTGGAAAACGGCAACGCCAGCATTACCAGCAGCCGGCTGGTGTCAGTCGAAGTCATCAACCTGATTATCGGGCAGGAAAAGCAGGCCGTGCTGGAACGCAGCCTGCAGAACGGTTCCACCATCCTGCCTGCGCCGATAGAATGGCGCGACTGGCAGCTTGCTGCCGGCAACCTGCAGGGGCATACCGAAAAGCAGCTCTATTTCCTGGTACCGCCTGATTTCGGCAAAGTGCGCAGCGGCGACCTTGCCATTGTTGAAATCGCCAATGTCGGCGGGCTGCATATCGCCCGCCACCACGCAAATTAAAGCCTAGGGATCGATCAAGCCCGACCGCATGGCGATCAGCGCAATTTCCGCCTGATTGCCCGCATTGAGCTTCTGCTTGATGTTGTAGAGGTGCGTACCGATGGTGCGTGGCGACAGGCACAGGGTTTCGGCGATCTCGTTGGTGGATTTGCCCTGTGCCAGTGCCATAAACACTTCGAATTCGCGCGGCGACAATACATCCACCGGATTTTTCTCGCCGGAAAGCTGCTGAATCGCCATCTGCTGCGCGATATTGGCTTCGAGATACATCTTGCGGCCGGCAACGGTGCGGATGGCCTTGATGAGTTCCTCAGGCGCGCTGCGCTTGGTGAGGTAGCCGAGCGCACCGGCGTTCAGTACGCGTTTCGGGTGCACCGAATCCTCATGCGCCGACAGCACCAGCAGGCGGGCGGCACTATCTCTGGCGAGAATACGCTCGATCGCTTCCAGCCCGCCAAGGCCGGGCATGGTAATGTCCATCACCACCACGTCGGGATGGTGCTCGCCGTAGAGCTTGATGGCCTGCTCGCCGCTCTCGGCCTCGGCTACCACTTTGATATCGGGTGCGGATTCCAGCAGCAGCTTGAAGCCCATGCGCACCACGGCATGGTCATCTACCAGCATGACGTTGATCGTGCTCATGCCTGCATCCCTCCGGGCACCGTCACCGTGATGCAGGTACCCTCGCCCGGCGCCGAGTCGAGGCTGAATGTCCCATTCAGCGCCTGCATGCGCTCGCGCATGCCGAGCAGGCCAAAATGCTGCGATTGGTCGACGTTGCAGATGTTCATGCCGACCCCGTTATCCTTGATGCTGAGTTGCAAATCGCCGTTCTCCTGTTCTTCCAACCTGATATCCAGCGTGGAGGCCTGTGCGTAGCGCAAGGCGTTGGTCACTGATTCCTGTACGATGCGGTACAGGTTGATGTTGAGCGTCTCACCGAGAGAGTTGAGTTTACCGGAAAAGTTCAGGCTGAACCGCACCTCTGGGTGCTGGCTCTGCCATTCGGCCACCGAATCGCGCAATGTTTCCGACAAACCCAAATTATCCAGCGCCCCCGGCCTGAGCTGGCGAATGATATTGTGCATGCCGTCGTAGATGTGGTTGGCCGCCGCGGCAATGGTCTGGGCGTGTGCTTCGACATCCGGCATTTTCTCGCGCGCCTTGTTGCCGATGGCCACGGCAAAAGTCTTGACGGCGGTGACGTATTGCCCCAACTCGTCGTGCAACTCGCGCGCCAGACTGCGGCGTTCATCCTCGATGTGGCGCTGGATCAGGTGGGTAAGCTGGCGGTTTTCTTCCAGCTTGCGTTCGGTTTCTTCGGCATGCTTGCGCTCGGTGATGTCCCGCATGGTACAAATCTCGCCGATCACCCGTCCATCATGCGGATCGATCATCGGCGCCGCCGAAAGCGAAACGTCGATCACACGACCATCGCGCGTCACCCGCTGGGTATCGTAATTTTCGATCAGCCGACGCTCGACGATCGCCGCCAGGTTCTGCCTGAGCTCCCCTTCGCGCCCCGGAGGCGCCAGCAGGGCCGCAGACTTGCCGATGATGGCCTGCTGCTCATAGCCGAACAAACGCTCCGCCGCCGGGTTCCAGAACGAGATATTGCCATCCAGATCGTGAATCAGGATGGCATCGCCGGTCTGCTTGACGATGAGCGCCAGGCGGCGATTTTCCTCGGTGCTCGTCTCCAGCGACTCCGCCATGCGGTTCAGGTTCTGCCCGATGCGGGTGAATTCGGGCAGGTTGAATTGCGGCAGGCGAGCCGTGAGATCCCCCTGCTCCATGCGATTGATGGCGCCAAGTATGCTGCCCACGGGCTTGAGCGACCGACCCAGCATCCAATACACCATGCCGTTCAGCAGCAAAAAGAACCCGAACGCGATCCACATCAATTGCAGCATGCCGCTCCATGCTTCACGAATCGAACCGGCAGAATCCGACGCCACCTCCAGCATGCCATACCGGATACGCCGCTTGACCACCTCCTGCTTGGGCTCGACCATATTGACGAACCACTGCGGCGGCCGCACATCAGAACGGTATCTGGAAGGCGGCGATTCATACAGCAACCGGCCTTGCATGTCGTGCAGCGTGATATGGTTGCTGCGCACATAACCCAGCGATTGCAAAAAGCTCCGCAGCACCTCGTGCGTGTACCCCCACTCCGGGTTCTGATAAGAGCTGATAATCACGGTATCCAGCAACTGCACCGTCACGCGCGTTGCCGCCTCGACCCGTTCACGAATCGAAACGCGGGTATCGTTGACGATCACCCACCCCGCCGCCAGCATGAAAGCCAGCGAAAGCGTAGTAATCAAAAGATGAAGGCGAAATCGTAAACTCATAAATGATCCAGCGGACTGACCACGCCACGGCCACCCTTGTTCAAAACGTGGGTGTAAATCATGGTGGTGCTCACATCCGAATGCCCCAGAAGTTCCTGCACAGTGCGGATATCATAACCGCCCTGCAGCAAATGCGTCGCGAATGAATGTCGCAAGGTATGCGGCGTTGCCGCCTTGGCGACACCTGAAGCCAGTACCGCCTCTTCATCGCGCGCTGCAATAAAGCACCGTAGGCAACCTTTGCGGCTTCTTGGCACGAATCACTTTGTCGAGCCAAGGCAAATCAACCGCAAGAATCTCCCGGTAAAGAAACAGCAGCGCCGAAAGCGCCTGATTTTGCGTAGAAGCCGAAACCTTGCCCACAGTCGCCAAATGCGTCAGAAACGATTCGACCTCACCCGCCCCCATCTCGCGCGGATGGCGCTTGCCGTGGTACAGAATAAACCGCCTGATCCATTGCAGGTATTGCGTTTCTGTCCTGATACTGTAATGCTTTACACGTATTTTATCGCGCACCTGATCAAGCAATCTGGGCGCCCGAACCAGGGACGGTGTATTTTTCTGATCCATATTTTTTGGCGGCGCTCTACAAGAGTTTTAATAAACAACCGGTTATTATTATAATGGATCAGATTATAGTCATCGTAAAACAATCTTATGCACCGGAATCGGTGCCTACTCAACGTTAGGACACTTCATGTTGCACGCTAGCGAAACGTTTAGCGAATCAAAGCAAGTGAAAGAGGCCCTGCTGTCTCGCGATGCCATATTTCGTTATTGCACTTTCGAATCAGCTAACATCGACGGTGGTGACACTGATGGCGTATTTCTCTCTTGTGAGTTTCGCAACTTTGAGTGGTATTGGGGTATGTTCAACTTGGCGTTATTCCACAACTGCAAGTTTGAAGGCTGAATCGCCCCGCCTGCCCTAGACACTTTCGAGCCTGCTGAAATACTGCCTTTCGAACTCTACCGGAGACAGGCTGTTGTTGTAACCATGTCGTCGTGTTGGGTTGTAAAACATCTCGATGTAATCGAACACGTCCCGTC
>DAIDAS010000296.1 GCA_027310505.1 bacterium | reverse complement strand
ACTTATGCACAGTCAAGGTTTGACGTCGTGGTTCTTATTGTCGCGACTTTATGCAACACTGCTAGAATGTTGCTGTGCAACGGGGGCAATCTGTATAGAAAAGTGTTGATCAATGCGCGAAAAAATTGATTTTTTTGAACTGAGAGCATCAGGAGGTCTTCCTTCACCGAAAGGTGCCGCGCTCAGGGTAATGCAACTTTGTCAGGACGAAAATCTATCGCTTAAAGAACTGGCGCAAACCATACAGGGTGATCCCGCACTGGCCGGCTGTATCATCAAGATCGCCAACTACGTCAATCCGAACCGCTCTCGCGCCATCGCATCGGTAACGACCGATACTCTGATACTCATCGGCATTCATGCCGTTCGTCAGGTGGTGCTGGGGCTGTCGCTGGTGGACAACTATCGCGATGGGCGATGCAAACTGTTCGATTACGAGCAGTTCTGGTCGCAGTCTGTAGCCATGGGCAGCGCGGCGCATGCGATATGCTCCGTCATTCGTGTTGCGGCACCGGCAGAAATGTTCAACTGCGGCCTGATGTCCGGCGTCGGACAGCTGGCGCTGGTGACGGTGCGGCCTGAAGCCTATTGCGAGATCCTGTCGCAAGGGCTGGACTCCTCCGCAAAATCGCTGCAGGAAGCCCAGCAGGAACACTTCGGCCTGTCCCAGCGCGAAATGATGGTATTCATGCTGCAGGACTGGGGCATCCCGAAACTGTTCATCGACGCGCTGTATTACCACGATGACCCACTGTCATCGGGCTATGCGGAACACTCCCGCCCCCTGCGCATCACCTATACCCTGCAGTTGGCCTCATTGCTGGCCAGTGCCTGCGTTGAAGAAGACGAAGTCGACGAAACGCTGCTGGCACGGATCAAGGCCTTCGGCGATCTGCTCGAGATCGCACCGGAACAACTGGACGCCATCTGCGAACAGACCCGCAGGGAATGGAGAGATTGGTGCACGGTACTTGGCGTGCACATTCACAACATTCCATCTACCACACTGGAGCCCGCCTCCCCCAAGCCTCAGGTTGAAGACGCAAGCCACCCCACCATCGACCCACTGGCCGAAACTGCGCCAGCGGTCATGCCGCTGCGCATACTGGTGGCAAGCACCAACGAACTGCAATGCAATCTTCTGAACAAGGCACTCCTGCCGGCCGGACATACGGTGACCATTGTCAACAATGGCCAAAAAGCGCTCGACCTGCTTGAACAATACCGGCCGCAAGTGCTGATTGCCGACTGGCTGCTGCCAGAACTGGACGGCATCGGCTTGTGCAAGGCGCTGCGCAAGCATCCTCTGGGAGAAAGCGTGTATTGCATCGTGGTCACGCAATTCGAAGACGAACGGCGTAAAGTCGATGCGTACGAAGCCGGTGCCGACGAACTTCTGCGCACCCCGCTGAATCCGCGCATGCTGTCCGCGCAGATGCTGGTGGCGCAACGGTATGTAAAATCACATGGCAACACCTGACCGGCAAGGGTAAGTTCACATGCTGACCAAGCTGAGACTCTTCATCACGCAATGGTCAACGGCATTTGCGCGTCGTTTCCAGAACAATTTCTACCTGTTTCTCGCCACCCTCCTGACCATCGGCGTGCTCATGGACGCGGGGGTGTTTCACATCGGTGAAAACATGCGCCAGAAAGCGTTCGACTTCATGGTGCGTCACCGCGTCATCACGCCCAGGCCAGATCCTGACATCGTCATTGTCGATGTCAACGAAGCCAGCCTTGCTGCACTGGCACCGGACTTCGGGCGCTGGCCGTGGCCCAGGCAGGTGTTTGGAGAATTTGTCGAACATCTGGAAGCACAACACCCCAAAGCTATTGTGTTCGACATCCTGTTTGCCGATGCGGATGTCTACAACCCGGACAGTGACGCCTATTTCAACGACGTGATCAGCGGCACGGACAACGTGTTTTTCCCGTTTCTGCGCCTGGCGGAGCAGCACGACAACCTGAGCCAGGTAAAGCCCTCGATGATCCCCGGTGTGATCCGCCTCGGCACAGAGGCCAAGCCCGATGCCACCGTCGCCGTGGTGTTGCCGCATTTCGATGCGGCACTCAAGGCTGGGCGACTGGGTAGCCACAACATCTATCCTGATGCCGACGGCATCGTGCGTGAATATCGCCTGTGGCAGGACAAGGATGGCTGGCGCCTGCCTTCACTGCCGTTGCAGGTTGGCAGTTTTGCGCAACCGAACTCCGCCCCGCCCCCCCAGAACATGCTCGTCAATTGGCGCGGCGGACCGTTCACCTACCACACGCTCAGCTTCAGCGATCTGTACCGCGACATGTCGGCGAAAACGCCGAAACGTCCGCAGAACGAGTTTGCCGGCAAGATCGTCATTATCGGTTCCACCGCACCCAGCCTGTTCGACCTCAAGGCAACCCCAATGGCAAAAATACACCCCGGGGTCGAAATACTCGCCACAGCCATCGACAACGTCAGTCATAACGACTACCTGCACTTTCCACGCGGGTCAACGCTCTATATTTTCCTTAGCCTGCTTGTCATCTGGAGCACCGCTGGCGCGTTTTACAAAAATATAGACCGCGACCGGTTTGCCAAGGCATTCGGTTTTTCTCAAACAGGTCTGCTGGCGGTGTCCTACATCGGGATCAACCTGACCAACACCTATCTCGATCTCACCGGACCTGTGACATGGGCAGTCGCGTATTTCAGTATCGCCAAGATATATGCAGTGGCGACTGACCGCGCCATGCAACGCTGGCTGGAAACCGGCGTACGTCCTGGCAATGCCGGCCTGCGAGTACTGATGATGCCAGTGTTGTTCGAATCGCCGGTACCATTGGGCGATGCGCTGATGGGCAAGCTGCGGCGAGGTATCGAAAATGTCGGGGTGTCGCAGAAAAGCGTGGAACTGATCAAGGGCACGCAAAGCGGCATCTGGGGGTTGTTCGGCGAAATGATCGTCGTGACGTGGACTGGCGCACTCGATGACGATGCGATGCAGGCCCGGACCCGACAGGATGCGGCAGACATTGCAAGCGAATTATCCAGGCTATCGCAGCGCCTCGGACTGCCGACAAGCACGAAAACCAGGCACGTGCTGCATGAAGGGATGCTGGATCAAGGTCAGCCCATGGGAGCACAGTGGCGCAATCTGTTCGCGCAGGCTGTGATCAGATTGGAACACTTGGAGCAACAAGCTCGATCAGACAAGGAACCGATGCAATGAAACATCTCAAAACCATACTGGGAGGCGTGCTGCTGTTAAGCGCATGCCTGGCGCATGCCGAAACCGGCACAGCGCTTAAGGCCGATACGTTGCGTGCCGAACCCTTTGCCGATGCAAAACCGGCTGGGAGCATTGCACGCAACGATGGCCTGGAAATCATCGAGAAAAAAGGCGCCTGGCTCAAGGTCAAAGCACCCAAGGGCAGCGGCTGGGTACGCCTGCTTTCGGTCAAACGCGGGACAAGCGGCAAGACCAATGAGGCCGCAGGTGTGCTGAATGTCGCCAGCGGACGCGCCGGCACCGGCCAGGTAGTCTCGACCACGGGCGTGCGCGGCCTGAACGAAGAAGAGCTGAAAGCCGCCAAATTCAACGAAGAAGAAACCAGCAAGCTTGAAGCCAATCTCATCAGCACCGAGCAAGCCCGGCAATTTGCCGCTGCCGCAGGCTTGAAGGCCAGGAAGCTCAACTACCTGCCCAATCCCGGCAAGCAAGGAGGCCAATAATGGACAAGAACTCCATCAA
>DAIDAS010000277.1 GCA_027310505.1 bacterium | reverse complement strand
TAAGGGAAGAATGCCATGAAGGCATAGGCATCGCCGAGGTCGGAAAGCGCAAATATCCAGAAAACGCTGATCAGGGTTTCGGAAAGTACCAGCAGACCGAGAATGACCCGACTGACCAGGCTGGCCGATGGATGTTTCAGGTGATGCATCAACCTGGCGAGATATTGCCGGGATGAAATCAGGCCTGATGACGTTGGCACCCCAAGTCGCAATTGGAAACCCGTGTTTGCACAAAATGTTTTCTCTGCACTATACCGCAGCCACGGGACTTAGGCCACTAACGGCGGCCAGATCGGGAGAGCAGGTATGGGTAAGACACATGAGCAATCCAAATTGGGGTAAAATGCGCACCGGCGGGCCTCCCCGCATTGCAAGGTAGCCAACCTGGTCAGGTCCGGAAGGAAGCAGCCACAACTATTGAAGCAAGTGCCGGGGGTTAGGCTCGCCACCCGATTTCTGGCAACATCTCGCCCCGGTCGCTGATTTAAGCTAAAGTTCACGCTTTACAACCCGTCGAAAAACTCCATGAGCTATCAGGTTCTGGCGCGCAAATGGCGCCCCAAGACATTCCAGGAGCTGGTCGGCCAGGAGCATGTGGTACGTGCGCTGTCCAACGCGCTGGAGCAGCAACGTCTGCATCATGCATACCTGTTTACCGGAACGCGAGGCGTCGGCAAGACCACGCTGGCGCGTATCCTGGCCAAAGCGCTCAACTGCGAAACCGGCATTACCGCCACCCCTTGCGGCCAGTGTTCGGCCTGCACAGAAATCGACAAAGGCCGTTTCGTCGACCTGCTGGAAGTGGATGCGGCCTCCAACACCAAGGTCGACCAGATGCGCGACCTACTGGAGAATGCCCAGTACGCGCCAACAGTGGCACGCTTCAAGGTGTTCATCATCGACGAAGTGCACATGCTCTCCACTTCTTCCTTCAATGCCATGCTGAAGACGCTGGAAGAGCCGCCTGCACACGTCAAATTCATCCTCGCCACCACCGACCCGCAAAAGATGCCTGTCACCGTGCTGTCGCGCTGCCTGCAGTTCAACCTGCGCCAGATGCCAGTGGCATCGATCACGGAACACCTGCATACCGTGCTCGCCAAGGAAAACATCCAGGCCGAAAGCACTGCGCTGCAATTGGTGGCACGCGCCGCGTCCGGCAGCATGCGCGATGCGCTTTCGCTGCTGGATCAGGCGATCGCCTATGGCGCCGGCTCAGTACATGAAGCCGAAGTCCGCGCCATGCTCGGCGCCATCGACCAGAGCTATCTGTTTACCCTGTTGCAGGCGCTGGCCAGAAAAGACGGCCAAGCCCTGCTCAAGGTTGCGCAAGGCATGGAAGAGCGCAGCCTGTCGTTCGATGCGGCACTCGGTGAACTGGCACTGCTGTTGCACCAGATTGCTCTCGCGCAGTCCGTCCCGGAAGCCATCCCCACCGACCTGCCGGAACGTGGCCAACTGATGGATCTGGCAAGCCAACTGGCGTCTGAAGATACCCAGCTTTACTACCAGATCGCCCTGCTTGGCCGCCGCGACCTCAGCCTGGCACCGGACGAATACGCAGGTTTCACCATGTGCCTGTTGCGCATGCTGGCCTTCACTCCCGGCGATACTGGGGCGAGACCCACGGCGTCGATGCCCACCAGAAACACCGAACCGGTTCCGGTTCCGCCAATTCCAGCACCGCCGCCTGCCCCCTCCGCCGTTCCCGAGCCCGTGCAGAAAGAAAGTTTTGCCGAGAAGCTGCAAGTCATCCAGCAAGCTGTGGCCGAAACCAGGGCGTCCCAACCCGTTGCGACCGCATTTGATGGGAACTGGCGCGAACTGGTCGATCAGCTCAAGCTCGGCGGCATGGCGCGCATGCTGGCGCAGAACTGTGAGCTGACCGAATTCGAGGGTCAACGCATGCGCCTGACCGTGCCGCAAAACCAGAAGCATTTGCTGGATAACATCTACCAGGAAAAACTGCGCGCAGCCCTGAAGGAACACTTCGGCAACCAGCTGCAGGTTCAGATCGAAAGTGGCGTCGCCAATGCCACCAACACCCCGGCCCAGCAGATAGGCCGTGAAAAAGCCGCACGCCAGGCCCAGGCTGAAAACTCCATTCAGAACGACCCGTTCGTGCGCGACCTGATGGAAAGCTTCGGCGCGACCATCATTCCCTCCAGTATCAAACCCTTACAACAGTAGGAGCAATACACCATGATCAAAGGCGGCTTGGGTAACCTGATGAAACAGGCCCAGCAAATGCAGGAAAACATGAAGCGTGCCCAGGAAGAGCTGGGCAACATCGAGGTCGAAGGCCAATCCGGATCCGGCCTGGTTAAGATCGTGATGTCCTGCAAGCACGACGTAAAACGCGTCAAAATCGACGACAGCCTGTTCGGCGACGACAAGGACATGCTGGAAGACCTGGTGGCCGCAGCCATCAACGACGCCGTACGCAAGGTCGAAGCGACCTCGCAGGAAAAAATGGGGGGCGTCATGGCCGGTATGCCGATTCCGCCTGGCATGAAACTGCCGTTCTAAGTCACAGGCTCAGATGAAAAACCCTCCAGCGCTGGAACACTTGGTCGAGGCGCTCCGCTGCCTGCCTGGCGTGGGCCCCAAGTCCGCGTTGCGCATGACCTATCACCTGCTGCAACGCGACCGTGCTGGCGCCGCGACACTGGCACAAGCGCTGCAGAATGCACTGGAGCAGGTCGGGCATTGCAGTCTGTGCAACAATTTCAGCGAAGAGCCTGTCTGCAGCCTGTGCGCCACCAACAAGCGCGACGCGCGACTGTTGTGCGTGGTCGAGATGCCCACTGACCTGCTCATGCTGGAGCAGACCCGTAGCTATCAGGGCATGTATTTCGTGCTGATGGGCCGATTGTCGCCGCTGGATGGCATCGGTCCACGCGAGATTCATCTGGATCGCCTGCTGAAACGCGCACAAGACGGCGTGGTTGAAGAGGTCATACTCGCCACCAACTATACCGTCGAGGGCGAAGCCACTGCGCATTACGTGAGTGAATTGCTGAAAGCGCGCGGGCTAAAGGTCAGCCGCATTGCGCGCGGCCTGCCCATGGGAGGCGAAATCGAACATGTGGATAGCGGCACGCTGGCGCAAGCCATGATGGAACGTCGCTCTGTCCGCTAAATAGAAATCTGGCGCAGCAACTCCAGAGGCGTATCAATCATGATCTGAGCGCCCCAGGTTTCGGGGTTGTCCTGTTGATCAAGATAGCCATAGCGCGCCACTACCGTGCGCATGCCAGCAGCCCTGCCCGCCTGGATGTCGCGTTCGGCATCCCCCACATAGAGGCACCTGGCCGGATCGGCCCGGGCAATATCACAAGCCAGCAGCAAGGTATCAGGCGATGGCTTGGGACGTGCCGCATCATCCCCGCTGACAATGCAGGCTGCCCGCTCTACCATCCCCATCGCAGCCATCAGCGGCAAGGTAAAACGCCGCGGCTTGTTGGTAACCACGCCCCACTGCATGCCCGCGCTCTCGATCGCGGCCAGCACTTCAGGGATTCCCTCGAACATCACCGGTGAATGGGTGAACACCTGATCGTATAGATCCAGGTACTCATCGCGCATCGCTGCGAAATCGGCATGCTCAGGATCCAGGCCAAAACCGACACCGAGCAAGCCGCGCGAACCATGCGAGGCATAGGGCCTGATCGTTGCCTGCGGCAAGGCGGGCAGGCCATGACGCTCACGCTGCATGTTGAGTGCCAGCCCAAGATCAGGCGCCGTATCGACCAACGTCCCGTCGAGATCAAACAGGATCACCTGAATACTCATTTGACCGCATGCAGCAGATAGTTCACGGAAACATCAGCCCCCAGCGAGTACCGCTTGCTAAGCGGGTTGTAATGCATGCCGGCCAATCCGGACACATCCAACCCTGCCGCGCGGCACCAGGAGGAAAGCTCGGACGGCTTGATGAATTTTCCATACTCATGAGTGCCCTTTGGCAGCATGTTCAGCACGTATTCTGCACCGATCACGGCAAATAGATAGGATTTCGGGTTGCGATTCAACGTCGAGAAAAAGACCCTGCCCCCCGGCCTGACAAGCCGGGCGCAGGCTTGCACGACAGCGGATGGATCCGGAACATGCTCAAGCATTTCCATGCAGGTCACCACATCGAAGCTTTGCGGCTGTTCCTGCGCCAGGGTTTCAACGGCCACCAGCCGGTAGTCGACGTTGGCACCGCTTTCCAGCTTGTGCAGTTGCGCCACCTTGAGTGCTTTTTCGCCAAGATCGATGCCGATAACCTCCGCCCCTCGTCCCGCCATGGATTCGGAAAGTATCCCGCCGCCACAGCCGACATCCAGTACACGCTTGCCACGCAAACCGGCAATGCGATCTATGTAGTCAACGCGCAGAGGGTTGATGTCATGCAGCGGCTTGAATTCACTACCCGGATCCCACCAACGGTGCGCCAATGCGGCAAATTTCTGCAGTTCTGCCGGGTCTGCGTTCAATGACGAAACTGTTTCAGCCTGCCCTGCCATAACGCTGCAATCTCCTTCAATTCATTCGGTTCGATACTGTCATGGACGCCGCGCTCATAGCGTAGTTCCCCTGCCACCCAAGTATGACTGACATGTTCGCGCCCAGCCACGTAAACCAGATGCGATACGGGATCGTAGCATGGCATCATTTCTGTCGCTGAAAAGTCCACCGCCACAAGATCGGCCAGTTTACCCGCCTCGATCGATCCTATGCTGTCATCCATCCCCATGGCGCGAGCACCATTCAATGTCGCCATCTCCAGCGCCTGTGTTGCCGGCAGGCTGGAAGCATCAACATCGGCCTTGGCCAAAAGAGCAGCCAGTTGCATCTCGGCGAAGATATCCAGACGGTTGTTGCTGGCGGCCCCATCCGTCCCCAGCCCAACGTTGACCCCGGCGGCAATGAGCGCCGATATCGGTGCCACACCGCTACCCAACTTGAGATTCGAGGCCGGGCAATGCGCCACGTGGGAGCCTTGAGCCGCCAGCAATTCAATTTCGCCCTGGGTGAGATGGACGCAATGCGCGGCCAGCATATTGGGGCCTAACAAGCCTAATCCTGCCAGACGTTGAATCGGGCGAAGTCCATGTTGCGATTCGCTCTGGGTAATTTCGTCACGCGTTTCATGCAGGTGCAGGTGCAAATTCATGCCGAGTTGGTCGGCATAAGTCAGTACCTTGCTGAAGGTTCGATCACTGATGGTGTACGGCGCATGGGGAGCCAGGCATGTCGTGATGCGCTCATGGCCGCGCAGAAGATCGCGCGCAGCCAGACCCTTGTTCAGGTAATCATCGGCATCGCCCGCATAAGGCGAGGGAAACTCCATCATCACCAATCCGATATTGGCACGGATGCCGGCCTGATCCACTGCTTCGGCTGCTGCCTGCGGAAAAAAATACATGTCGTTGAAGCAGGTAATCCCCCCGCTCAACATTTCAGCACAGGCCAACAAGGTACCGTCACGCACGAAACGTTCGGAAAGCGTGTGTCCTTCTGCCGGCCAAATATGCTCAAGGAGCCACGTCATCAGGGGAAGGTCGTCTGCAAGACCCCGCATCAGCGACATGGCCGCATGGGTATGCAGATTGATCAGCCCCGGAATCAATGCATGTTCGGGAAGCGCCGTGGTCTTTTGCGCGTGATAACACTGGCGGGCCTCGGCAACCGGCATTACCGCAACGATCCTGCCATGGTTAACAACGACAGCCGAATGCTCTAATACACGGCCTCGCGGCACCACCGGAATAACCCAGCGCGCCTCGATGATATGGTCAACAATCTGTGTGTCAGTCATAAATGCGATAAAAAAGCCCCGACAGGCGGGGCTTTTTTTGATTCAAACAGTACTTCTTATTTCTCGAGCACGCGCTGCACTTCGATTTCCACCACGACACGGCGGTTCGGCTGCAGGCACTCGATCAACTTCTTGCCACGAACACCCTTGCAAGCGACAACCGGCTCTTTTTCGCCCTTGCCAACTGCATGCAGACGGTCTTCAGCGATGCCCTGGCTGGCAATATATTTCTTGACGGCACTGGCACGACGCTCGGACAGGCGCTGGTTGTACTTGTCGTCGCCGATTCGGTCAGTATGACCAGTAATCAGCACCAGTTCCACTTCAGGATGCGCCTTCATCTTCTCGACCACTTCCACGTCGAGAATCTTCTTGCCGTCATCCTTCAGAACAGACTTGTCAAAATCAAACAGCACTTCTGCCTGCAGCGAAATTTTCGCAAAAGCAGGTTTGTCCGGGCCGTAAGCCGGCTCTTCAGTCGCCTCAGAGGTCATCGGAGGCACGGCTTCTTCTTCATGAGGCGCCACATCAGCCAGATTCGATTCAGCGACCGGTTCTGCAGCAGCCACTTTTTTAGGTGCGCCAAAGTTGAAAATCACGCCAAGATTCAGGTAATTGTTTCCGATGGTGCCAGAGTCATTGAACCCAGTGGCGCTTGCGATTCCCTTGGCGCGGCTCCAGACGTGGCGCACATCGGCCTGCAGGCCGATGTTGTCGGTGAAATAGTACTGGAGACCGGCACCCACATTGGCCATCCAGGAGTTCTTGGTGCCATCGACAGGCGCACCGTTAAAGGTGTAGTCGACATCATTGCGTGCATAGCCCAAACCAGCCAGCAGGAAGGGGCGCAGCTTGTCTCGGCTGAACATGTACATCGCGTCCACGCCCAGCAGGGTTTGCTTGTATTTCCCGCTCAACGGCCTACCGTTGTAGGTGTCCTTGGAATCGGCTCTGCCGTAGCTACCACCCACCTGCACATCCCAGTGCTCGCTCAGCTCCTTGCCGAGACGAATGGATCCGGCGGGGGCGGTGCGATCGGATTTCAGGTCGCTGTCCGCGTTGAGAAGGCTGATCCCCGGAACCACATACCAGGAGCCATTGTATGCATCATCGGCCGCCACTGATGCACCCGCAGAAAGAGCCAGAACACCAGCTACAGTTACATTGATCAAATTAGCTTTCATTTGGCACCACCCCTTTTTATGTAGAACACTTTGGGAAAGATTGTACTGATCGCCAACCACATGTGCAAATCACATACAAGCCTTACTGGCAATTCAGGCCATCTCGCGCAGGGGACTGTTGCATTCACGCAACAGACGTGCGATTTCCCTCAGGCGAGCGAGATCAAATTCGGCGTTGCGATCGCTATCAAGACAGAGCCCGCCTCGAAATCCGAGGTAGTCAGGCTTGAGCGACGCCAAAAAATCAACATCCTCTATCCGCAACGATCCGGCCAATCCGGTAAGCAGTGCCAGCCTCCTGCCAGACAGCAGAAAATCTCGCATCATGCCCTCCGGCAAATAATCCACGAGCCGCCCTCTTTTTTTATCTGCCGTATCGAGCATCGCGCCATGGAAACCGGCATGCGCCAATGTCGTCAGTACGCCGAAATCCGGCAAGGCATCGGCAAACAATACGGCAACGACGCGGATGCCGCGTGCCGTATGCGTTTCCAGGGCGCGGATGCACTCTTCGTGGCAATCCTGACCAAACAGACCGATTTTGACGATATCGACACCAGTATCGGCCGTTTTACGCACCATATCTGCCACGACAGAAGGCTGCATGGGCAAATCACCGATGGTGGCGCTGACCGGGACACGCCCATCCACGAAATCCACAATCTGCTGGATGGTTTGCAGTGGCAAGGCGCCCAAAGCACCTTCGCGCGGGTTTTTGAGGTCGATGATATCAGCACCGCCCTCAAGGGCGATTGCCGCTTCGGCAACGCTGACAACACTGGCTAGCAGACGCGTCATGCCAGATTCCCTCCGCCGATTGAGGCTTTATGATTTTCGATCTTTTCCATCAGCCACTGCCACGCTTGCCGTTCGTGTGCTCCTGCCGTTTTTTCGATGGCGATCGTAAGGTACTGTATTTCCGATTCGATTTTTTCGATTGGTAGCATATGCAGTCGGCTGACCAGCACGGCAGCTTCAAGCACTGCAGCCTGGGCACGGTTGAATCCCCGGAAGGGGGCATGCGTTGCCTCGTGAACGACACGGAACGTCAGTTCCGGACGCAATGCGTCCTCTTTGACCTCCAGCAGCGCAAGCTCACGGTGCGCCAAGGCGGACTGCAACACCCAGCCTTCAATGCTATCAGCATGCCGTACCGGCCAATCACGGCGCCCGGTCAGCGCGCCAGCGAACACGCGCACATCGTCGGTAGCGTTGACCACGGCAGAGCCGCATCGCATCAGGTTATCCAGCGTGGCCGATGGGCGGAACGGCGAGATGATGATATTGCCATCCTGCTCGCGGATGCCAAATGGCGCGATATGAGGGCTGCCATCAGTATTGCTCGTGGTAATGATGGTCTCGTAGATCACTTGCTGCCCTTCTCGCGCTTTTCCAAGAGCGATGCCTCGCGGTGCGCCACCCGGCCACGCGCATCTTCTTGCGCCGAATTGCAGCCCCACTGCAGTTCTTCGTCCTGGCTGTAGCGTTTTTTCAACTGCCAGGCGATTTGGGCGCGAGCCAGCTCGACACCGAGATAAAAGGCGTGAGAGGCATCGTCATCCACTTTCAGGTGCGGATACAGCCGGAATGGGTCGATGTCGGTAAACATGCCGTCGCGGTTGTAGACATGCACACCCTCCTCGCTGATCTGGATACGGAAACTGGGGTCCTTCACCTTTGCGGCGAAATCGGCAATTTCAGCTTCGGTGTAGGGGAACGGACGGCGATCATGCAACCCCAACAGACCGTTGGAGTAATCCCTGGGCAAACGGCGATCCTCGTTGGCGGCAAACATCACGCGCCGCCCACATCGGCTTCACGAACCGCGTTGCAGGCGTGAGGGCTAACCGAAGTTGCAAGCACGGCATTCAGCTTCAGCTCTGCAATGATGCCGAACAGCATGGCGTTGATGCCGGTGGTGTCAGCATCGGTCAATTCGGTCAGGTTACCCACCCCCATCATGATCTGGATCGTGGGGTATTTCTTGCGCAGCTTCTGGTAACGCACGATGGATTCGGCGAACCCGAATGGAATCGGGTCGAGGATGGGATCGGCAATAAAGGGCTTGCCCTTGCCCAGCATGATGTCGATGGCGCGATACAGCGAAGGCAGGCTGCCGGATTTCGCCGGGATCAGGATCGGCGTTGCAGCCACCTCGTCCGCGATCCACAGCGATTTCTCTGTCAGGCTCAGCAAGTAATCGGCACCGGCCTTGCCGCCGCGCAGCAACTCTTCCGGCACCAGGGAATCCACACTGACCTCGAACCCGGCGGCCTTGAGCGCCCGCACGGTTTCTTCGAGATGTGGGAACGGGGTATTAGGCAGGCAGCCAAGGTCGATGACGTTGGCACCCTGCGCGCGGTAAAACTCGGCGCGCGCCAGAATCTGCTCCACGGCGACCTGTGGCGCCTCGACAATTTCGGCAAAGATTTTCACGTCGTACCGGGATAAATCCTGTTCCTTGCCACCGCGTCCGAAATACTGCGGAATATCCTTGAGGTCTTCCGGCCCCAGACTGACCGGGACACCATATTTCTTTGCCAAAGGGGACAAGTCGCCGCGACACAGCCCGGGCACGATGACGCGATCCGCCCCACGCGCATCCGGCAGGCGACGGGCGATGAATTCCGGCGTCATCAGGGCAGCCACGGAGATGCCAAGCTGTGCGATCTGATAACTGAACTCGGCCGGCTGCATTTCCGCCAGCACCTTGTGCAGGCTGTTTTCGGCGAGCTTGCCGGTCAGGAAGAGGATGTTTTCAGCCATTCCAAACGCTTCTGGATGGCGGCTTCGAGCTCCGCCATGTCGGCAACGACGGTGGTCTCCTCAAAGCTCTTGAGCTTTTCCATGTTTTCGAGATCGATGCGGCGCGGGTAAACCTTGACCACGTTTTCGCGCGGCGCTTCGGATTCCAGCTCCGGCTCGGTATCGCAGGCAAACACGATGTTCGGTATCCGGCACTTGCCGGCTTGGGCAAAGATATTGGTCACCAGATTGTCGGAAATGCCGCACACCATCTTGGCCACGGTATTGGAGCTGGTAGGTGCGATGACTACGGTGTGGTAAACGCCATGATAAAACAGCTCTACTGGAACCGCGCTCGCCGTCTTGTCCTGAAATACGCGCCCGGCATTGTGCTTGTACCCGTACTGCTGGAGGATTTCGGCAGCCGCCTTGGAGAGGAACAAATCCACATCCGGCAGACGGTCGATGATCTCCAGGCACTCCTTCAGGTAATGCCCTGACCCGGTCAGCGCCCACGCAAGGCGCTGCTTTTCATCCTTTAACGCCAAGACATCAGGCTCCGAACGGGTGGCGCAGAACGATGGTCTCATCGCGATCCGGGCCGGTAGAGATGATGTCCACCGGCACGCCGCAGACTTCTTCCACGCGTTTGAGGTAATTCTTGGCGGCGACCGGCAAGTCTTCATAACGCTTGATACCGACCGTGCTTTCCTTCCAGCCTGGCATTTCTTCGTAGATCGGCTCGCAATGATCCAGCGCTTCGGCGCCAACCGGGAAAATATCGTATTCAGTATCGCCGACGCGGTAACCCACGCCGATCTGCACGGTTTCCATGCCGTCCATCACGTCCAGCTTGGTGATGCACAGGCCGGAAACGCCATTCACCTGGATCGAGCGCTTGAGTGCAGCGGCATCGAACCAGCCGCAGCGACGGGCGCGGCCGGTCGTGGAACCGAATTCATGGCCACGGGTAGCGAGCTGCTTGCCGATCGGGTCCAGCTTGTCGACCGCATCGTACAGCTCGGTCGGGAACGGACCGGAACCGACGCGCGTAGTGTATGCCTTGGTGATGCCCAGCACGTAGCTCAGCATCTGCGGTGCCACGCCGCTACCGGGCGAAGCGCCGCCGGCGACGGTGTTGGAGGAAGTTACATACGGATAAGTGCCGTGATCCACGTCCAGCAATGCGCCCTGCGCGCCCTCGAACAGCAGCTGCTTGCCGGCCTGGTTGGCCAGATAGAGCATGTTGGACACATCCGCCACCATGGGCTTGATCTGTTCCGCCAGTGCCAGCGTGTCATCAAGGGTGCGCTGGAAATCGACGGTTTCGGCGTGGAAGTAATTCTTCAGCACGAAGTTATGGTAATCCAGCACTTCGCCCAGCTTGGCAGCGAAACGTTCGCGATAGAAAATGTCTTGCAGGCGAATGGCGCGACGGGCGACCTTGTCTTCATACGCCGGGCCAATGCCGCGGCCGGTGGTGCCGATCTTGGCTGTGCCGCGCGCAGCTTCGCGCGCCTGATCGAGGGCCACGTGGTAAGGCAGGATCAGCGGGCATGCCTCGCTGATCTTGAGACGGGACCGCACGTTCACGCCGGCATCTTCCAGCATCTTGACTTCGGTCAGCAGCGCCTGCGGTGACAGCACCACGCCGTTGCCGATGAAGCATTGCACCGATTCGCGCAGGATGCCGGAAGGGATCAGGTGCAGCACGGTTTTCTTGTTGCCGATGACCAACGTGTGGCCGGCGTTGTGGCCGCCCTGAAAACGCACCACTCCATGCGCGTGGTCTGTCAGCCAGTCCACGATCTTGCCCTTGCCTTCGTCCCCCCATTGGGTGCCGATTACGACGACGTTCTTGTTCATGATTACCCTGTTTTTTCCAAATTCTTAAAAGGCAACGACTTCCCAAGCCGTTCCCTGTTTCACCAATCTTCGGTCGCAGCCAAGCTCGGCCTGATACGCTTCGTGCCCAGGCAGGTCAACCACCACGATCTCACCGGCAGCGCGCAGCGCGCTGATCTTTTCGCGCAAATCCGCATCCTCGGCGTAAGGCGCCATGATCGCCGATACGACCGGCGCAGGCTGCAATGCCGTCATCAGCCCACGCAAGTCAAGGCTGAATCCTGTGGCCGGGCGTGCCCGGCCAAACACCGAGCCCACTTCGTCATAACGACCACCCTGCGCCAACGGGCCGGAATAGCCTTGCGCATAGGCGGCGAACACCATGCCGCTGTGGTAATGGTATCCGCGCAGTTCCGCGAGATCGAAAGAAACCTCCACATCCAGCTCGCCCAACTGTTGCGATGCGCGACGCAAATCCTGCAGCGCCTGCTTGATCTCGGCATACTGCGGCAGGCGCTCCTGCGCGGCCTGCAACACTTCAGTCCCGCCATTCAAATCGGTCAGCGCCAGCAAGGCTTGCCTTACCTCGGCATCAAGCGTAGTCGTCAATTCAGCAAGCGTCGCCTTGTCCTTGCTTTGTAACGCAGCATAAAGTGCTTGTTCCAGACCCTTGCCGATATTTCCACGGCGCACCAAGCTGCGGAAGATTCCCACATGACTGAAATCGACCAGCAAGGCCTGTACACCCGCGGCCTGCAACCCCTGCAC
>DAIDAS010000271.1 GCA_027310505.1 bacterium | reverse complement strand
CTAAAGGCCACCATTTCGACCACTGGCGGTCAGAAAAACGATGATTCAGCCAAAAACAACATGAAAAATTCAAGCACAAAGTGTGAGGGAGATTTTAGACGGTGAAAATTCTGAGTTCAGGAATTGTTCAGCGTGTCCCTAATGTTTTCCATATCTGCTAATCCGCGAACTTGAATTCTCGGCAGCACATCAATGACTCGCCCTCTTAAGTCAGACGAGAACAATGCTTTTAGTTCTAAAAGAGTGTGACTTTCACGCCAAGTGCTGCTGACCACGATTTGCATATCCGGGTATTCCCGGAAAACGCCTTCTAAGCGGTCCAAATTTACGAATAGCTGTGCAGGATCGTTCGGTTTCGGGAATGGGTGCAGCACGCCATCAAAATCAAGAAATAGAATCATTTTAGAGTTATGCGGGAAGGTACCTATTTAATACGTGAAATTGCTCTAGGCTTTTAGTCGTAGGCGGCCCAATATCAAGGTCAGGATCAATCAACGGTTGAAAGAAATCGTACATGAACTGATCACGCGTCCCGTTCAAATATTCTGTATAAGTGTAAACGGTTGGTAGTTTTCGCATGTTGCGCTTAAGCATAAAGCAACAACCGCTATTATAAATTTCCGCTATACTTAAATTTATGGTTCGACTTTTCAACATCATGCTTTTGTGGTTGCTCATGCTTGCGGTTCCCACGCAAGGCATTGCCGCCACCATGATGGTTGGATGCGGCGGCAGCGATCATGAGCAAGTGCAGACGTCGAAAGTTGTTGCTATGCAGGCTTTTGACGATGGTATGGACGCAAGTGGTGCTGATATGGTTTCCCATTTCGAGCATGGCCATAAGGGCGATTCCAAGAATTTTCACGGAAAATGTAGTATCTGTGCCAGTTGTTGCACCGGTGCGGCCGCTTTCTTTCCGGCAATGCTGACAGTTCCAGCCCCGATTATCGCTAGCGTCCCCGTTCATATTTCGCCAGAAAAACCTTTTTCCGTCATCTTCCTCGACGGACTCGAACGTCCCCCTCATACCGTTTGACCTTCAATAAGTCTTGTGCGACTTGTTCACACAACGACATCTTCTTATAGCCTCTACCAGAATTTTGGTGCGAGCTGACTTTGCAATCTATTAGTACTTGCAGGAATCGTCAGGACTTATCTCGTCTCAGGCAATGCCTCGCGCTAGCCATGATGCTAGTAATGCATGTTTCATCCAATATCCAACAAGGAGCTTTAATTGAAATCGACCCAAAAAATCATCATGACTGTGCTGTTCCTGACGGCAGGAGCATTCCAGACAACCGTGTGGGCGCATGCCGCATTGGAAAGCGCAACACCGGCAAAAGATGCGGAAATCGCGGTGGCGCCGAAAGAAGTGGTACTGCATTTCAACGAAAATCTGGAGGCTGCTTTCAGTAGCGCAAAAGTTGTCGATAGTAAGGGCGCCGCCGTTTCGACGGAAAAGGCGAGCCTGGATCCTGCCAATGCAACCATCTTGAAAATCCCGGTGCCGGCCTTGGCACCCGGCAAATACACGGTCCAATATTCAGCGGTCGGCCATGATGGTCATCGTCGAAAAGGCGACTATTCCTTTACGGTGAAATAACCGCATGGAAGCGCCTTTTTCACAGGTGGCTGCGACTGCGTTGATTAACCTCAGCCTGGCATGGGTAGCCGGTCTGTTGGCAGCCCGATTTTGGCTGAGCAGTCGAACGGCGTCGTGGCAACAGATAGCCGCAAACAAACTGTCGCGCACGATGCCTGTCGCTCTGATCGTTTGTGTAATCGGCATGGTTTTTTCAATGTGGTCAGAATCCGCCGTGATGGCAGATGTCGCATGGCTTGATGCCGGCCCGGCGTTTTACCAAATGCTTGTCACGACACATTACGGACATGCTGGCCTGGCCGTAATTGCGCTTCTCGTGGCAGCGTTGGTGGCGCATTGGCGTTTGAGTCCGCACGGATCGGACAAACGCTACGTTGTCGTTATTGCAGCGCTGATCGTAATGGTTGCGATTGCCCGTGTGAGCATTGGCCATGCATTTGAATATGGCCTGTTCAGCCTGGCGGTAGCCGTTGAGGTGTTGCACATCTTGCTCATGGCGCTGTGGGTCGGCGCAGTGTTCGTCGCAGGCTGGATGGTACTGCCGGTGGTGCAGGCACACGAGTCGTGCGCAAGCATTGAGCGGGCACGCTATCTCAATACGCTGTCGGACTGGGCGACCGTTGCGCTAGTGGGGATCGTGATAACCGGCGCCTACAACGCCTATCGCGTACTGGGCAGTCCGCGCGATTTGGTGGACGGGTTCTACGGTTATGTCCTGCTGTTCAAACTCGGCTGTGTCTTGATTGCGATTGCACTGGGCGGGTTCAATAAATTTTATGGCCTGCGAGCTGCATTGTCGCAGCAGAACGCGATATCAGAGCGCGGATTACGTATCGTCGTCAGCATTTTGCGCATTGAGTCCATCACGCTTTTGCTGGCCATCATCGCTGCAGCGGTATTGACCAGCAGCATGCCGCCGGGTAGCCAATGAATTTTTACATAAGAGCTTTGATGTCAGTGATCCGCACCATCCATAACGATGGTGGCGGTGCTTGACCTTTCTACTACGGCAAGCTTTATATATAAAACAATATGACAAGCGGGTGCTGACCTGCTGGGAAGCTCAGGAAACGAGGCGGGTTAACGTACTTAATGTAACCACACTTAGGAGAAATATATGTCTCATGAAAAATTCGAAGCATGTATCAAGGCCTGTTATGACTGCGCAACCGCTTGCGACCATTGCGCCGCTTCGTGCCTGCAGGAAGCGGACGTAAAAATGATGGCGCGTTGCATTGCCTTGGACCTTGATTGCGCAGAAATTTGTCGAACAGCCGCAGCGTTTATGGGCCGTGGCAGTGCTTTCGCTACTGCTGTCTGCAAAGCCTGCGCGGACGTTTGTCAGGCATGCGGTGACGAATGTGGCAAGCATCAGAAGGATCATTGCCAGGCGTGCGCCGAAGCATGTAAACGCTGCGCGGAGGAGTGTCGCCGAATGTCGGCGTAAGTCGCACCACAAGGACAGATCAATCGAAATGTTTTTGAGGTTGACTGTCCTGAACCCGCTGACCTCCCGGTTTTCATGCAGACCTTTTGATGCCGGGGGTTCGCGCTTCATAAGCTATTGCCCTGTTTATTGATGCCTGCGTTACATCGATAAATTCGACATTAATGAGTGCCAGGATTCGCGACTTGGCGAATGGCGATCGAAAAAATTTTTACTGCACATGAAGGAAAAATGATGAATCCGTATCAAATTGGAGAGTTCGATATTTGGCGTCGCCGTCTCTTGAAAGGCGCAGGAGCAGTGGGCACATTCGTGGGGCTGGGAACCGCTGGCCGATTTGCGTGGTCTGCCGGCACATCCGCTCAATCTTCCGCATTACGCGGAACCGAGTTCGCGCTTGAAATAGCACCTACTCCTGTCAATATCACTGGCGCGCCTCGTATCGCAACCGCTGTAAATGGCCAGGTTCCGGCGCCCACCTTGTATTGGCGTGAGGGAGACACGATTACTTTACGGGTAACGAACCGTTTGCCGGTTTCGACTTCCATCCATTGGCATGGAATTCTCCTTCCTGCAAACATGGATGGCGTTCCTGGCTTGAGTTTTGAGGGGATCGCTCCGGGCGAAACGTTTGTTTATCGCTTTGAAGTCAAGCAAAGCGGCACTTACT
>DAIDAS010000255.1 GCA_027310505.1 bacterium | reverse complement strand
ATCGTCACCCACATCCTGACCGAAGCCGATGTGAGCTGCCTGCCGAAAAACCTGCCGGAGTTCATCGAAGTCGACCTGGCCAACCTGCAAGCCGGCCACTCCGTGCACCTGTCCGAAATCAAGCTGCCCAAGGGTGTTGAGTTCGTCCAGCTGGCACACGGCGATGACGCTGCAGTTGCCTCCATCCCGACTCCGCGCGGTGGTGTGGCTGCTGAAGAAGAAGCCGCAGCTGCTGAATAAGCAACTGCAAGGCAGTATGAAAATGACGCGCGTTTCGGGAATACCGGAACGCGCGTTTTTTCTTGAGACTTGAGATGAACGGCATCCGACTTTTTGTCGGCCTCGGCAATCCCGGGGCAGAATATGAGGCCACGCGGCACAACGCCGGGTTCTGGTGGATCGATCAGGTGGCTCGCGCCACGGGCGTCAGCATGAACGTCGAAGCCAAGTTCTTCGGCCGCGCGGCACGCCTCAAGGCAGGTTCGCACGAAGCCTGGCTGCTCGAACCCACGACCTTCATGAATGCCAGCGGGCGGGCAGTCGCGGCACTGGCACGATTTTATAAAATTGCACCAGAAGAGATTTTGGTGATCCATGACGAACTCGATCTGGCCCCCGGCAACGTCAAGCTCAAACAGGGTGGCGGCCACGGCGGGCATAACGGGCTGAAGGACATTGCGGCCCACCTGGGCACGCCGAATTTCTGGCGCTTGCGGCTGGGGATCGGACATCCGGGCGAGAAGAGCGCGGTGGTCAACTTTGTGCTGCACACCCCGTCGCGAGAAGAGGCCGCATTGATCGACGACAACATCCACACCAGCGCAGCACTGCTTCCCATGCTGCTAGAAGGTCGCTTCGAAGCGGCAATGTTAAAATTACATACCAAACCTAAGGCTGAAAAAACATCATGAAGTGCGGAATCGTAGGGCTCCCCAACGTCGGCAAATCGACACTGTTCAACGCCATCACCCGGGCCGGCATCGAAGCTGCCAATTACCCGTTCTGCACCATCGAACCCAATGTCGGCATTGTCGAAGTGCCGGACAAGCGCCTTGATGCCCTTTCCGACATCGTGAAGCCGCAGAAGGTACAGCACGCCATCGTCGAATTCGTCGACATCGCCGGGCTGGTCGCTGGCGCATCCAAGGGTGAAGGCCTGGGCAACAAGTTCCTCGCCAATATCCGCGAAACCGACGCCATCGCCCACGTGGTGCGCTGCTTCGACGACGGCAACATCGTGCACGTCGCCGGCAAGGTCGATCCGCTGGCCGATGTTGAGGTCATCAACACCGAGCTGGCACTGGCCGACATGGAAACCGTCGAGCGCACCTTCGCCCGCGAGCAGAAGAAGGCGAAATCAGGCGACAAGGAAGCCATCGCCCTTTGCACCGTGCTGGAAAAGGTGCAGAAACATCTCGACCAGGGTCAGCCGGTACGCACGCTCGGCTTGGATGCCGACCAGCTGCACCTGCTCAAACCGCTGTGCCTGCTCACCGTCAAACCGGTCATGTATCTGGCCAACGTGGAAGAAAACGGCTTCGACAACAACCCGCTGCTGGCCAAGGTTGAAGAAATGGGCAAGAAGGAACATGCCCCCGTCGTCGCCATCTGCGCCAAGATCGAAAGTGAAATCGCCGATCTCGAAGATGAAGACAAGGAGATGTTCCTGGCCGAAATGAATCTGGAAGAACCTGGCCTCAATCGCGTCATCCGTGCCGCCTACGACTTGCTGGGCCTACAGACCTACTTCACGGCCGGCGTAAAGGAAGTGCGTGCCTGGACGATTCACAAGGGTGATACCGCACCGCAGGCAGCAGGCGTCATTCACACCGATTTCGAAAAAGGCTTTATCCGCGCACAGACCATCGCCTATGCCGACTTTGTCGCCTACAACGGCGAACAGGGCGCCAAGGAAGCCGGCAAGATGCGATCCGAAGGCAAGGAATACGTGGTGCAGGACGGTGACGTGCTGAACTTCCTGTTCAACGTCTGATGTAGAGGTAGCAGCGCACCGCCAACCCCGCACTACGTCAGGGTTGGCGCGTTGAAAGCCCGGCTCAGACCGGCACTGGAAAAGGGCACGTGACAGATTCCAGCAGCGAGGCAAACGCACCTGCCGGCACCGGTTTGCTGAAAACATACCCTTGGATCTGGTCGCATCCCTGCTCACGCAAGAATTCCAGTTGCGCCTGGTTTTCCACCCCTTCGGCCACCACACGCAATCTCAGGCGCTGCGCCATCGCGATCACGGCCTGGGTAATCGCCGCGTCATCGGCATCGTGAGGCAGATCGTTCACGAACGAACGATCGATCTTGAGCGCGTCGATGGGGAAACGCTTGAGATAACTGAGCGAAGAATAGCCGGTGCCAAAGTCATCAATGCTCACATGCGTACCCATATCGCGGAATCGTTGCAGCGTCTGGGTCGCCTGATCTGTCCCCTGCATGATCATGCTCTCGGTGATTTCCAGCTCCAGAAAGGTCGGGGTCAGGCCGCTGACCGCCAAAGCATTGGCGATGGTATCGGGTAGATTCACATCATGAAACTGGCGCGCCGAAAGGTTGACGGCAACGCTGATGAGCGGCAACCCCGCGTTCTGCCAGGCGCGTGCCTGGCGACAGACTTCGCGCAGCACCCAGGCACCGATCGGAATGATCAGCCCGGTTTCCTCGGCGAGCGGAATAAAACGTACCGGGGGAACCAGCCCCATCTCCGGATGCTTCCAGCGCAACAGCGCCTCGGCCCCGACGATCTGATGGGTATTCGCGTCCACTTTAGGCTGGTAGTAGACCTCGAACTCGTTGCGTTCGAGAGCCCGCCGCAGGCTGTTCTCAAGCGCCAGCCGCTCGAAGCTGTGGATATTGTTCTCAGCCGCATAGAACTGAAAGGTATTGCGTCCCTGCTCCTTGGCACGGTACATAGCCACATCGGCGTACTTCAGCAGTGCATTGGCATCGCTCCCGTCTTGCGGATAGAGGCTGATGCCGATACTGGCGCTGACATGGAACTCCTGCCCCATCAAGATGAAAGGCTGGCTCAACTGATGCAGCACCTTGCATGCGAGGCCACTCAAATCCTGGTTCTCAGCCAGTTGCTCGACCAGCACGACAAATTCGTCTCCCCCCTGGCGCGCGATGGTATCGGAATCTCGCAGACAGTGTTTCAACCGCTCTGCCGCCTCCTGCAGCAACTTGTCTCCAGCGTGGTGCCCCAGCGTGTCGTTGACGATCTTGAAACGATCAAGGTCGATGAACATGACCGCAACGCTTGTGCCATGCCGCAGCGCGAGCTGCAATGAATGCTCAAGCCGCTCCTGCAACAGGGTTCGGTTGGCCAGCCCGGTCAGGGCGTCATGCTTGGCCAGATAATGCAACTGGGCCTCCGACTTTTTGCGCGCAGTGACGTCCAGCATGATACCGACCAGCTGGACCGGCCGCCCCTTGTCGTCCGTGATAACTTTCACGCTTTCATGCAGCCACACTGCGCGGCCATCCGACGCCAGCATGCGGTATTCAAACTCGTAGCCGACCAGTTTGGCGGCCTCGGTCGCGCGGAAGCTGACCGCCCAGTCGCGATCATCGGGATGAATATGCTCAGCCCAAAATGCGGGCGATGCCGTCCACTGCGCCAGCGGGTACCCAAGCAAGGATTCCGCCTCGCGGCTGACATAGGTAAAACCTCCGTTGAGCGTGGCGCGCCAGATCACGGCCTTGGCCGATTCAACCAGCTCGCGATATTCCGCCTCGGTCTCGCGTAACACGGACTCGACACGCAATCGGCCGCCGTAGGCCGCGGCAATGAATAATCCGGTCACTGCCAGCACCGACATGTAGAACCAGTAATCAAGAAGCGCCGCATGCATTCCGCTGCGCGAGCCAACACTGTTCGCGAGGCCCCACAAAGCCAGACTGCCGATCAAGACGGTCAGCGCGGATACGCCACGCTGCTGGAATCGGATCGCTGCCCACACGATCAGCGGCAACAGGACAAAAATCTTATGGTGAAGGTTTATCGACATAGGCATCCAGCCAAAAAACACCATGAGGCAGGCGGCTTCTGTCAGTATCAGCATCAGGCCAGCCTCGCCCAGCCGGTCACGAAGCTGCGGGCCTGATTTGGTGCCTTGATCGGCAAAGGCAAGCAGCAAGGGGGCGAATACCAGATCGCTCAGCGCATCGCCCATCCACCAATAGGTGGCGGCCAGAGGAACTTCCTGCAGCGATATCACCCCGCCCGACACCAGGCTGGAAACGCCAATCAGCGCACTACACCATGTGCTGAGGCCGGCGCCGAGCAGCACCAGCAGCCATACGTCACGCGGGCGATGCAGCCCCCGCTCGAAACCGGCCCGATCCAGCATCCATGCGCCAATCCACGCTTCCAGCGTATTGCCGATCGCCATCCCGGTCGCCGTCATGCTCGGCACACCGGTGCTGAACTCCGCCAGCAGTGCGCCGAGCAAAACCCCCGGCCACAAGCG
Source organism: bacterium (assembly GCA_027310505.1). Classification (GTDB taxonomy): domain Bacteria; phylum Pseudomonadota; class Gammaproteobacteria; order Burkholderiales; family Methylophilaceae; genus CAIJXJ01. Next base: position 3,273 of record DAIDAS010000255.1, on the reverse strand, counting down.
GCGCCCGCAGATCAGCAACGCAACCAGCGCAAGCCCAGTCGGCGGCCAGACCAGGCTGACAGGAGCCAGGCTGGAAAAATGAAGTCCGACTCTGGCGCTTGCCAGATACAGAAACGCCAAAACAGAGATACAGACAATGTCAGTACTGCGGTATGGGCATGAAAACTTCATTAAGAATCCGGTACAAGCCAGTTGAACTTAAAGTGAAGCATAACATTTTACGGCTGTTTAACCCACAAAAAAGCCCGCACTAGGCGGGCAGGTGAGGAGATTCTGGCTCGAACTATTTCATGAAGTGGTCAGCATAACGCTTGGAAAGACGTGAAATCGGCAGCATCACCAGCAGATCGGCAGTATTGAAATCGGGATCCCAGGCCGGCTCACCACAGATAAAGGCACCCAGTCGCATGTAGCCCTTCAGCAGAGGCGGTACGGCAGGGTCGATATCGCTTACCAGCGCATCCAGCGGCAGCGGTGTGTGCGGGAATACGCGGTATTCGTTAGGTGCGAGATATTTCTGCGCGAGGCGCGAGTAGACAGCCGCAGCGTTATAGCCACCGTCTGCCATGCTGATGCTGGCGCAGCCGATCAGGTGCTCGTAACCGCGAGACATCATGTATTTGGCCAGGCCCGCCCACAGCAGCGAGATGGTCGCGCCATTACGGTAGTCAGCGTGCACGCAGGAGCGGCCGACTTCGACCATGGCAGGTGCCAGATGCATCAGGCGCGTCAGGTCGAACTCGCCGGCGGAGTAATAACCACCTGCTTCGGCCGCCATGTGCGGATCGAGGATACGATAAGTCCCGACCACCTCGCCGCTTTCCAGATCGCGCACCAGCAGGTGGTCACACATGGCATCAAATCCGTCGACATCGCGGCGGTCATGCCCATTCAGGCGTGCACCCATTTCTTCAGCGAATACCTTGTAGCGCAGGCGTTGCGCCTCGGCCACTTCAGACGGGCTGCGTGCCAGACTGTAGTAAAGATTGGCGCTTTCGCGCTGAATTCCAACTTCCGATACCTGCTGCAGCATTGCCGCTCTCCCGAAATCCATTTGAGTTTGGCAAATTTAGCGGCGACTTGTTACAACGAGGTGAAACGAAAATGACAATTTGATGACAAACAGCCCGCGTATGCGGGCTGTTTGCTAATTGGCCGGGCCGGAAATCATATACAACTGGCCATACTCCTCCAATGCCGGATCGGGATGAGGCTTGTGTACCTGTGAGACACCCAGGTAATAGCGCTTGCCGGTTTCGAACCATGGCGCCGACTTCACCACCTCGGTCACCTCAACGATACCGGACTGCTCCTCGTCCTCGGTCATGAAGCTGGTGCTGTCATGCGCCACGAAACGCTCGGGGGCCGCATCAAAAATCCTCACGGCCTTGCCAGGCTGGCGTGGATCATACAGCCAGATACCGGCGGCAAACTTGTTGTCGCCCGGGTCTTCGTCGACCAGAATGCGTCCGGCGCCGTCAGCCGCGATATTGTCGAACATCTGCCCACCGATGTCCTTCGCCGTCAGCGCGACAGCCACCTTGCCGCCATGCTCCGGCATGCGCGCATCGTCGAACTGCATACGGAACAACTGGCTCTGCCCATCGATCTTGTCCGTGGTGGCAAACCAGAACAGGTTACGGTTGAGCTTGTCCCATGCGCCGTCTTCCGGTCGCAGCAGCGGTGTTGCGCCCAGCTGTTTGGCACGCGTGCGCAGCGCCTTGCCATCCAGCCCGACCACGTCACCCAACGGCAGCAATGCAAAACGCTCGCCTTCGAATCGCACCGCATACAACGTACCGCCTACCAGCCCGGCCTTCTCTGCCGGATTGCCGACACGTCGTTTTTCGCCGACATAGACATACACATGACCGCCGGGATGGTCATCCATGCCGATCACCACCGTACGCTTGCCCGACTGCGGCAGCGCCAGCAGATTCTCCCAGGCTACGCGCCCCAAATGCGGCAGCTCGTAGCTCATCCCTGCCTGCTCGCCATTCGCGACATGGGCAAAAGCACGGCCGCCGGCATCCTTCTCTTCCTCACCGTTGAGCAGGAGCCTTCCATCAAAGCCATTGCCGTCGGTATCAAGAAAGGCCGATGGCAACGCCAGATCGGCCGAACAGAAACGGCCAAAAGCCACGGATTGACCAAGGCGATAGGCTCCAGCGGTTGCATCCCAAAGCTGCACCTGCCGCACCAGATCCTCACCCTTGACCACCGCGTCATCGGAGAGCCGCACCACCCAGCGCGAGACAAAAGCCCCCTTTGCCCCATGCGCCCGGATCACCCCCTTGTCAGCGGGGATTTCATGGTTCATCAGCACTGTCAGCGTGCCGTCGCCATTATCGAAGGCACCCAAACCGTCCGGCACCCCGGTCATGCGATAGCCATTCGCGGCCGCTTCGCCAACCGAGAGCAGCGGCTTCGCCTCCCATCCCGGAACAAGCGGCTTGATGTAACTGTCATCGGCGTAGGCCAGCGGTGATGTCACCACCAGCAAGCCCACCGCCATCAGAAATTTTCCCAGCATGGATTTACTCCCTGGCAATTCCAGCATTGTGACAAAAAAATGCCCGCTTGCGCGGGCATGTCATGATTGTGGCAGATGTTACACCCGCCACGAAGACGAGGAGTTCGCGATGTTGCTGATTAGAAATCAAACTGGGCGCGGAAGTTCATCGCCTTTTCGTTGGAATAAGGCGTGAGGCCAGCTGCGCCACCAGTGATGGCTTGATTGAAGTTGGTCTTGATGTAATCCAGCATGAAGCGAGTATTCGGGTTAGGAATCCACTTCAGGCCAGCCGTCCAAGAATTCACATCGTTGGAATAGCTTGCTGACGAGAAATCGGTCCCGGCAACGAAATCCTTCGCGTCAAACTTGCTGTAACGTGCGCCCACTTCCCATGCGCCGTAGCCCGGGGCACCGAAGGTCACGAAATCGTTTTTCGGACGAATACGATCCATGACGCCATCCTTGTAGAAGTCGGAGTACTTTTCACCGGTAATCAGCCAGTTCACGCCAGCATACCAAGCCTTGATTTCCTTGGAAGAGCCGGTGGTCGGCTCAACCTTGTAATTGGCATACTCGCTTTGGAACTTGACCGGACCGTAAGAAGCAAGAGCTTCAAAGTTATAACGCTTCAGGTCAGCGCCTGTATAAGCAGCAGATGTCTTAAAGAATTCTGTGCCGCGAGCATTGGTACGGAACTTGATGTCGCCAGCAGCAAAGACGTTGTCTTTACCCGTATTGTAGTCAGCACCCACATGCAG
>DAIDAS010000244.1 GCA_027310505.1 bacterium | reverse complement strand
AAGTTATACTTCCTCGCCTCTTTTTTTGGGTTAAATTTCTATGGAAACCATCGATTTTACCGACTTGCCAAGAGAGCAACTGGAACACATGGCCGAAGCCGGGGCAAGAATTCTTGAATGCTACCGGGTTCTGAACAAGGCTGGACTTAACATCGTTGGCGAGGTGCTGAAAGGGCAGGGGGAGTTCTACGAACTAGAGCACTACCCAAGGGACGATGTGTTTGATGCCGACACCCACAGCCAGTATTACTATCATGCACATCGCGATGGCACTGGCGAGCATGGGCATTTTCATACCTTTCTGCGTCAGCCAGGTATGCCTGAAGGGACGCAACCCGTTCCCTATAGCGGTGAAGAGCCGTGGCCGGAGGGCAAGGATGCACTCTCGCACCTGATTGCCATCTCCATGGATGCATACGGGTTCCCTATCGGTCTTTTCGCCACCAATCGCTGGGTAACAGCTGAGGCCTGGTACAAAGCCGAGGATGTCATCAGGATGCTCAACCAATTCAACATTGACCATGCATGGCCATCCTGGCCTGTTAACATCTGGATGACTGCCATGATGGTGTTGTTCCGCCCCCAGATCGAGGCGTTGCTACGCCAGCGCGACATGGTAGTGGCGGATTGGATGAAAGCGCACCCCAATGTGGATGTATTCGAGGATCGTGCGCTTGAACTGACCGGTTATCAGGAAATCAATGTGGAATCACAAATCAAGGCGGTGATCGCCGCCCTTCATTGATCAGCCCGAATATAGGTCTCAGTCGTACCCCAATCCATGTGCCCGCCAGTGCGGCGACGATCCATAGCCATCCGTGGAGGCTGGTAGAGGCAACTCCGGAAAAAAATGCGCCAATGTTGCAGCCGAAGGCAATACGCGCACCGTAGCCCATGGTCAATCCCCCCAAGATTGATGCGGCGATATTCCTTGTATTCACCTGCCAGGTAAATACAAAGTGCCGGGATAACAGGGCTGCGAGCAGTGCGCCGAGAAAAATGCCAATATCCATCAACGAAGTTTCGTCTTGCAGGAGACCGTTGGAGAGGGCGGCCTGCTGGAATCCACCTTGCCAGAACAGATGGGTGTCAGGGTTCCATCCGGCAAGTGTGGCGAGTTTCGCGCCCCACAAGGTGAAAGCCCAGGTAATTGTCCAAGGATGGCCGGAGATGATAAGCGTGGCGAAATTGAGCAGTGCCAGAGTCACTGCACCCTGCATCATGCTCCACGGTGTAGAAGGCAGAGTGCGCCATCCCGAAGGCCCGAGATCAGTGGACATGCTGCGCGGAAGCAGCAGGAATAGCACTGCTAGCACGACAACCTGCAAGGAAGCAGCCGAGCCCCATCCTAGATGATCCGCTAAGGACCAAGTGCCGAGCGATGGTAAGGCCTGCCACCAGCCCATGTGCAGACTGGCCCAGAAAGAGCCGGCGATGAATGCGGCCAGCGTGATGGCCATGCGCAGGCTGCCTCCGCCAAGCGCGTACAGTGTGCCGGAGCCGCACCCTCCGCCCAGCTGCATGCCAATGCCGAACATGAATGCGCCGACCGCGACCTGCCAGCCGACTGGCGCAACGGCGCCAACGACTTCATTGCCGAAAATATTGCCCATTGCAAGAATCGGCGCAAATAGCATGGTGGCAAGTATCAGCATCATCAGTTGTGCCCGGATACCTTCGGTTTCGCCATGCAGGATCAGTTTGCGATAGGTGGAGGCAAAGCCGAATCGGGATAGATACAGCACCATGCCCAGCAGTATTCCCAGCGCAAAAAGGATGGGGAGATGCGGGCTCAGACGGGAAGCTACAATTAGTGTCAGGATCAGAAATGCGAGCAGGGCAGTGGTGCGCATCGTTTTAATTCACCGGCCTGATCGCTTTTGAGTTTCATGCAGCAATGCTTGCAGCGAGATGTCGGCTACTCTCCTGCACTAGATCGTTGAGCAGGCCGTTGTCGATTTCCGGTTCGAGGTCTTTGATGGTGCCGTGGCGACCTGTCGGGGCGATGGAAAGTCTTGTGCCTTCCCGCCTGACTTCTGCCTCGCCACCACAGTGTCGGCAGTAAACATGCGCTCCATTGCGTTTGTCGCGGCTTACGACGATGGTTGGTCCGCACATTGGACAATTCTGCAAGGGGATCCCGGGCTCGCTGTGGCCCACGATGTGAGCCAGATGGCCTGCCTCGCCAAGGGTGATGAAACGTGCTCCCCACGCGGCATGAAACTGGTTGCCAAGATTGGCTTGAATGATGCCCAGCGCCTTGTCGATAGGCATTCCTCTGCGATAAGGGCGCGTGCTGGTCATGGCATCGAATGCATCACAGATACTGACAATGCTTGCATCCAAGCTGATTTGGTCCCTAGCCAAGCCCTGTGGATAGCCTCTCCCATTCGGCATTTCATGGTGCGACAGCACGGCCGTGCGCGCTAGTTCGGCCAGTGGGTGGTCAGCCAGCAAGCGGCTGCCTACTTCCGGATGAGTTTTGATGACTTCGTATTCTGCGAATGTAAGTTTGTCGGGCTTGTTCAGGATAGCATCTGGCACGGCAATCTTGCCCAGGTCGTGAAGGAATCCGCCCAAAGCAATGCGGGCCACGTCGGTCGGCGACAGTCCACCGTCTTCCGCCAGCAGGCGGCTATATTGCGAGACCCGCCATAGGTGACCACCGGTGTAGGGGTCGCGTGCCTCGACCATGGATGCCATCACGAACAGGGTTTTCAGTAGCTGCTCAACATGGTTCATGGCGTTGCTCCTCGTTGATCGGGTGTCTTAGTGCGTGTCAGTCAATCACATCTACAGCACATCGTCAGGGTTGAAAATTGTGGCTTTGCCATCATGGCTGAGGAGACAGGCCACATTGGGGTTCATCCGAGTTTCTCCCAGAGCGTGACTTCTGACAGCGAATGCTGGAATTTTCGTCGTGTTTCTCGAATGACAAAAGGCACCTCGATAGGGCCTTGGATTAACCGGAAATGCTTGCCGAGAGTAGCTTTCAGTCCGTTCAGCGTGGTAAAGCTTTCTCCGGCTTGCTTGAAACCGCCGATCCATTCATCGCGAGGGGTGTGTTCTTCCAGCCAAGTATAAGGGGAGGCGATCAGGAGCATGCCACCCGGATTGAGCCGTTCGTGCACCGTGGTGAGGAATTTCTTCGGACTGTATAGACGATCGACCAGATTGGCGGCAAGGATCAGGTCATAGCCTGAAAAATGTGGCTTGAGGTTACAGGCATCCCCTTGCCACAACTCAACTTTGTCGCGCACGGCATCCAGGCCGAAGTCGGCCAGGTGGCGTTCTTTATAGGAAACCAGTTCGCCCTCGTCGGCCAAGGTGTAACGCAGTATGCCCTGTTCGGCGATCTGCACCCCCAGTCCAATGAAGCGGGCGGAGAAGTCGATACCGGTGACATGCTCGAAGTGTCGCGCCAGTTCGAACGTTGCCCGCCCAGCGGCGCAACCCAAGTCCAAGGCTGTCTTGGCAGGGCGCCCTGCCATGGCCGCAATGGCGATTTCGCTCAGCGCTTTAGAAAAGTTGGGCACACCGAAGTATTCGTCCCCGTAATGGAACTCCGCATATTCAGATAGCAACTTGTCGGTTTCGTAATGGGAGGTATGGATGGTGACGGGTACGTCAGACACTACATAGCGGAATCCGGCATGTTGGAAGAAGTGACGGCGGAAAGCATAGCGCGCGTTTCGCAATGCCTCGTTGCCGCATGAAATCCAGGAGCCACCCTTGATCAAATTGTGGCGGTCATCATAGGTGGGAGTAGTGAAGTCATCGTACAAGGGGTGCACCTTAAAACCATCGAAAGGATAGATTGGCGTCTCGGTCCATTGCCAGACGTTGCCAACCACATCGTACAGGTCGCCATGGCGGAATGCGTTAACCGGGCATGAAGAAGCGTAGTGGTCGAGGTGCAGGTTAGCGTTGGCCGGAAGGTCATGCGGCACTTCATGCAGCCCGGCGGAATCGTAAAGTCGGCCCCACTCGTCTTCAGTCGGGAGCCTCATGGGCAGGCCGGCTTCGCGCCGCTTCCAATTACAGAATGCCTTGGCCTCATGGTAATTTACTTCCACCGGCCAGTCCCACGGCATGGAGATTTCCTCGGTCATCAGGCGCAGTTTCCATGCGCTTCCGTCGCCGACCCAGAAAAGAGGGTGTTGAGCGCCAGCATAATTTTTCCAAGCACAGCCTTCTTCTTGCCACAAACTGTCATCAGCGTAGCCACCCGCTTCTACAAAGGCCAGGAACTCGCGGTTGCTTGTCAGGTAACGCGCGGCCTTGAAAGCGGGAATATCGGCTTCGTGATGGCCATATTCGTTGTCCCACCCGTAGGTTGGATCATGCCTCTTGCAGAACGTCACGCGGCCTGAGGGTACTTCTACCAGGCTGTTCGGCGGGGCTTCATTGCTGTTGCGACAAGGCTGCCATGCCGGGTGTGGCTGGACGTATTGG
>DAIDAS010000202.1 GCA_027310505.1 bacterium | reverse complement strand
CCCCCCAGGAACATTGAACCAGAAGCTCTCAGCGTCATTCTTCACCTTGGACTCGATTTCGCGGGTCACCAGGTTGACGTCGGATTCGATGACATTCTTCAGTCCAGCGCCATAATCCTTCTGGCCGGTCAGGCAGAAACTCAAAGGCACTCTTGGTCCGGTGGGGTTCATCGGATCCGGAACATCGCCACACGTCGTGGCATCCAGCCCAATCTTGTACTTCTTTACCGTCCCCCCCCAACTGCTCGTGAGTGTCGGGCCAAAGAATGCCAGGTAGACTTCGTCAGCATTTTCAGCACGATTGAAGGCAGAAACAGGCACTGAAGCAGCCGCCGCACTCGGATTCCAGTCCCGAATTTTTTCAAAAACCGTGCTTAACGCGGTTTTCAGCTCTGCACTATCCTCAGCTATCTGGTAATTACCTTTGCCTTCTATCGCAGCATTTTCCAGAACCTCAGTCGACCCGCCTGCGAAGCCGATGGTATAAGTATTGACGGACTGAACCCCGGCAACATCCGGGCTCATATCCGCGTTAGCCATGAAATATGTCAATTCATCCAGCCAGACATAATCCCCCACGCTCTGGCTATCGATCGGCGAATAAGGCTGCCCAGGTGCTTTCTCAAACTGATGTGACGTTGTGCCCTGCATTGTCGCGTAAGTATTACCCGAAATTGTCTGCGTCAATCGCTTGATCTGGGTATCCGCTGACACGTCGTTTTCCGGCCCTCCGTCTGAAATCAGGACCACATAGTTCTTCTGGCATGGTGCAGGGCTGCCTGGATTAGGATTGGAAACAACTGGGGTAATGTATCTATCTGAAGCATCAATCACCGAGGTATCGCGTCCATCCGTTACCGTGCCGCCGCCACGAGCCACTGAAGTGGATGCCGTCACCCCAAGGGAGGTATTGGTGCCAAAGTATGGCGTTTGACCCGCGAAATAGAGATACGCTTCATACATTGTCTCCGTCAACGGTGTTTGCGCCGTTGCCTGCATTGCATTGATCGCTTTGATCAGCGCAGTGCGATTGGCACAATCTGCAGTTGGGGTGGTGTCGCAGGTTGCCCCCATCTTTTTGATGCCAGCAGCGACATTTCCCCCCTGTGTATTGAGGTTAGTGTCGAGTTTATTGAAAACCATCAATCCAAAATCGACACCATCGGTTATCTTGACCAGATTGACCAACGCATCTTTGGCAATCTGCAAGCGCGTCTTGCGGCCGATCGGCCGGCAGGTGGTCGCCCCCCCCAAGCTACCAGCCGAGGTAATCAGCGAGTTATCCGCTGCCCGACAGGCCTTTGCCCCGAACTTCCAGTTCAGATAATTAGGATGGTAGATATTGATCGGTGGAACATTTGCATCGGGTATGGCATGTGAAGACTGGGAGGAATAGGCATTGTTATTGTTGTCGGCGGCAGTATTGTCGTTATTGTCTGTACCAAAATCTGATGGCCGAGACCACGAATTGCGCAGATAACTGCCGGCAGGATTGCCCACAGTGCCATCGTCGGCCTTGCAATCCACGTAAGACATGGCGTCACCAGTCCCGGCGCGGTTATAGACGGTATAAATTGAATTGGTACCCGAGGTCGCACCTACCGTAGTACTGATTGATCGACTCGAGCAGGTATTGCAACTGGAACCCAAAACGCCACTGCAGGTACTGTTCGTATCGGCCCTGTCGCTGCAGCCAGCGGTACCGTTATCGGTTCTGACCTTGAAATAATCAACGCCGTTGATGTTCTGGGTGCCACTCGTAGATTCGTTGCAAGCTGCTGCCTGATTAGTGGAATATGCGGGTGGCGTCGAGGTATAAGGCGAAGTCACATCACGCAGGCTGCCTACACAGTTGCCACCATACCAATATGTCTGTGCGGGTTTTGAACTGCATCCTGCCGTAATCGAATCTGTTCGATATTTGGAAAAAACAAGCGAGCCGACTGTTTTTGTACCGTTCGTACTTTCATTACAGTAATTTTGGCCGCCATTGACAGACGCTGGACAAAGCTCGCCTGTACAGGATCCTGTACAGGCCCCTCCGTAATAATAGGTGCCGTCGGATTCGATGTAATGCGAAGCACGTCCGTTCCAGCCACAGCCACTGTAGGTGGCTTGCAATAGCTTGCGGCCACTATCCCAACCGCAATCCTTGTTGTCACGGGTATAAAATTCTGTGGTGTTGTCAAAACTGCAAGCGGCTGGGTCAGCCGCGGCGGCACATGCCACCGGATCACTGCTGCTGCACTGGCAACTGCCGACCCGGTCATTGCAGGAATCGTCGGAACCTCCGTTGGGTTGACATGTACCGCCCCAAGAACGCTTATTGCCCTTGGCATCGTAAACCGTGGTCTGACCGGCAGCAGAGCAATAACGCGTCTTCGTCACCGCCGTTCCGGGGGTTCCACCAGACGCTACGCTCACGGTGCTGGGGCTGTCGTAATACTCAGGAACCGGGAAATATCTCTTCAAATACCAGGCGGCTTCACCAAGATTAGCGCCCGTCGGATGTGTAGCGCTGTTCGGATAATAAATACGGATAGCGTTATCCAGCAGCGACTTGCTGTTTGACCAACTGTTACAGGTGTCACCCCCATATTCGTTACTCGTGCGATGCCAGGCAAAAGTGTAGCCGCCATAATCCGGGGCCAGATTTGCCCAACCGGCGTAGGAATCACCAGGATCGACTTTGCCCACGTCGCCAGTGTCAATGCGTGTACGCACAGGCAGTGTCGGATTGTTGAAATCACAATGCGGCCACTGATTCCTGTCCCGCAGCCCTGCGAGATATCCGCCTGAATACCCGGCAATCCCGGCATGGTTGCCGGGGAAGCCAGATGGGTTAGGATCATGCAAATCCAAATCTTTCGGGTCGGGGCCGAAACTGGCCCGACTGTCATCCAGGCCCAGATAACGCCCCCAGCGTACCCACCGCTGATCAAGCATCTTTCCGGCGTTCTGAGGCTGCGATGAAGGCGCGTAGACGGTTGAAGGCTCGAGTTGCGCAAGCGATGTCTGGCATTTGTTGAAGCTGCGGTAATCCACATAAGGGTCATTGCCACCTGTTTGTGCATAACCGAAAAAAATGCCTCCGCGCTTGATAGGCCAAGTACTCGGATTCGTGTTCCCTAGTTGGTTAATTGCAGCAGTGCCCCATATCTTGTTAAAGCTGTCCGAACGCAGACGTGCGTCATTCTCAACGGCAGGATCATTTGCGGCACGACCTTCCAGCGGCACCCAGTAGAGGAACATGCCGCCGCCACGCCAGCGACATTCCGCTCCGCAGTCCGTACTATTCGACCAGGCATAATGACGGTATAGCTTTCGCGGATCGGGGTCACCAGGCCGTGTGCCACTGGCGTAAGCCAATGCGGCATCACGCAAACCTGTGCCGGTCAGCACCCCTTGATCGTAGCCCTTGCGCACCCACCATCCGGAATCACCCAGCATCGTGCGGGCATCCGCCGGGGAATTGCTGTTACCTCCATACACGAACGTGCTCCCCGAACTACCTGCCACTGGCAACCCACCGGAAGGGTCTGCGGTTGATACGGTGTTGATGTAATTCGGGCTATTCCACAGGTATTCGACGTGAGAGTCATAATGATCGGCATCGTATTCCCGCCACGGCTCAGGCGTATTCATCGAATCCGAAGTATCCAGAATGAACATCACGGCCGGCCTGGCAACCCCACCGGAATAGTTTGCTGCCAGGTAAATATCGGTATCCCGCGCTTGCGCCGTGGATGAATACAGCGAGGCTGGCACCATGAATGCAGGATTGAGCAGCGATGTAATCAACGCCCAGGCGATTCCGCGCTTCACCTTTTCGCTCTTCCGTGCAGGATTTTGTTCCAGCCTCATGATGCCCCCTTGGCATTTCCCTGAATACAGACTATTACCGATTGAATTGATTGATTTTTATGCGTTAGCAACCACTGACATTTCCTGCCACGGTAGCACTGGCTCCCTGATGCACGACTGCTCTCCCTGCAAAAACCGGGTCTTCCGCATCGCCTGCCAAGTCAAAAACCAGCGCAAGGGTTTCATTGCCGCAGCTATTTCCGGTACCTTCGCCACAGTTGTCATGGCATGAGATCTTGCGTGGTGTGACCGTGACATCGGCACCGTAAGACCCGGTTGTCGTGCCTACGAATGCGGTTCCATCATGGGTATAGTTGTTGCGGTTGGCGTTCATGAACTGCTGGATCGCGGCTTCGGCATTGGACAGGTTACGAAGGGCGATGTGGTGGGCGCCACCGATCTTGAGTTCCATCACACTGGTCTTCAATGTGGAAATGGCGATCAGCGTGAGCAATACGAGTGCTACCAAACTGGTGATCAGCACGACACCCTGTTGTTGATGGTGCGTTTTCATGCTGCCCTCCATGCGCGTTGCGCAAGGTTGCGCACTTGAAAAGTCTGTGCAAAAACGTGTCGGTGGTAGCGACAATTATCGCCAGCACAAGTAAAAGTCACCCCGCCACCGAGGTCATAGGATTTTCCGGAATCGCTGTAATCATGTTGTCGCTCAGGCGAGCGCACCAGTACGGCGACCCGCACTTCCACGACCTGTGGCCATTGCGTAGCAGTCGGGGCGGTGACGAACTGCTCTGGAACCCCGTCCCTTGAGGTATTGGCAACACTGTTGGTGTTGGCATCGATGCCGTACATCACATTGATTTGCTCGACACCCTCCGCAACAGCCTGTTCCATCATGCTGGTAACCCCTGCGTTCACGCTGCCCAGCTCCTGCCGAACCAGGGTTGGAATTGGCTGGCCGCCATCATCCGTTGCCTGGCACACGGTGCCATTTGTTCCGGTCGGATGGCTACAAGGGCGAAGGTAGTAGGCGAATAGCTGGTATTCAAATATGGGTGCTTCGGCAATCGCCCCTGCCGCGTTAAAAACCCATCTTTTTTCTGCGTTACCCAACCCTGCATATTCGCTGCCTGCAAACAGGATGGAGAGGGACCAGTCAGACTGGGTGTAAACGCGATCAGCCTGCAACTTGGCAGGCGCCACAGGGATTCCATCCGCGCTGCGCACGATGAGGACAGGACTATTGCTGACGAAATTGGCTGGGTTGATGCACCCCAACGCGGCGTTCACCGTGGCACTGGTCAATCCGTTAAGTCCAATGATTGGCTCAATGCCCGCGCTGAGCAAGCCGGCATTATTGGCAATAAAGTTCGCACCACAAGGGTTGGCACTGTCGTCCAGCGTACCGCTCAAGGCGCCTGAGTAAAGCGCGCCGCCCGTGGCGACTCCATAAAAACCCGCCATACGGATACTGCGGCCGATGGCATTCAGCGCATAGGCACCGTTGTCCTGCATGCGGGCGAAATTATCCTGCACCTTGAAACTACGGGTGGAGCCAATGATCATTGATCCTAGCGCAATCAACAGCAACAGCCCGACAGTCATGGCGACCAACACCTCGATCAGCGACATGCCGTGCTGCATGGTTCGGGCAGGAGCAGAAAACGGATTGATGCCAGCGATTCTCATGATGCGCAGCCCCAGGGCGCCGCAGCATTAAGGCGGCATGTGGCAATATTGATGGTCACCAGGCGATGCTGCTCATCCGAGCCATACAGTCC
>DAIDAS010000201.1 GCA_027310505.1 bacterium | reverse complement strand
GACGTACGCCATGTCTGACAGGCTTTCGATGGTGACCAATGTCGGTATGGGGGTAACGCCTGATGCGCCCGATATTACCGTGGGGGTCAAGTTCCCGTATAACTTCTGATGTATGGGGCGTTGGTATGCCACATACAGTCTGAATAGATTGTGTGTGCCATGCTTCCTGCGAGAGCTTTGGGTAAAACCGGGATTTCGCAGGAAGAATGTTTCCAGTTCAAGGGATTCCGGTTCCCTGTCCTATCCAAGTTCTCCGATTCTGCAGCAAATATTTACGTGGCTTCCTGGGGCAATATTGGCGCTTACTTTCTGAAGCTGCGCATTTGGACCAGGCTTTCGGCTGGGATCCCTTTGGTGCAGGCCGAACTGACGAACGGCTAGTATTTTTATATCTACATGATATAGCATACTTTTCTATGATTGTTCATCGCAGGATGTTGCCTGAAACACGCCGAACCCCCGGCTGGGTTGGCGAGGGGCAACTGGTTTTGCGGGCAATGGAGGAGTTTCATGAGCCACTTACCTTCTGATCGGCGCAGGGCCCCTTACGAGCGCCGCAGTTTCCGTCCCGAAGCCGAATCGCGGTTGGCCAGGAATCCCGCTGCCGAATCACACGCCGACGTCCCTGTCGAGAAATTGCTGCACGAACTTCAGGTGCGCCAAATTGAACTGGATATGCAGAATGACGAATTGCGGCGCGCTCATTTCGCACTGGAAGAATCCCGCGACCGGTATCTCGATCTTTTTGAGTATGCCCCCGTCGGCTACTTTACCCTCACCACTGCTGGCCTGATTGCCGAGGCAAATTTTACCGGTGCGGCACTACTGGGCCTTGATCGCAATGATGTGCTGTTACGTCCTTTTGCCGGATATGTCGCGCCCGAATTTGTTGACCGCTTTCATCAGCACATGTCACGTTTTAGCCATCAGGACGAGCGGCAGAATTACGACATGCAGATCAGGCGCGAAGATGGTGAGTTGCGCTATGTCCATGTAGACGCGGTACGTGTAAAGGCAGAAAACGGTTCCGTCACATTGCGTATCACGCTGACAGATATTACCGAGAACCAGCGCGTGGAAGATGCGCTCCGGGAAACAACAGAATATCTGCGTAACCTGATAGGCCACGCGAATGGCCCCATCGTGGTCTGGGATGCATCATGCCGGATCGTCAAGTTTAATCATGCAATTGAGAAGTTGACTGGCCTGACAGCCCATGAGGCGATCGGGCTGTCCATTGAAAGGCTGTTCCCCGCCGGGGAACGCGAAGCGGTGATGGATAAAATCAAGCTCACCATGAAGGGGGAGTGCTGGGAGTCGCTGGACATTCCGGTGCTGCATACATCGGGCGGGGTAAGGGCCATTTCGTGGAATTCGGCAACCCTGTATCAGGCCGATGGAAAAACAGTGCAGGCCGTCATTGCCCAAGGGCAGGACATCACCGAGCGCAAACAGGTCGAGCAGGATCTGCGCATTGCTGCTACGGCGTTCGAAGTGCAAGAAGGTATCCTCGTGACCGACGAGCACAGCATCATTATCCGTGTAAACAAGGCATTTACACGCCTGACAGGCTTCAGCGCGGAAGAGGTCATTGGCCAGCCTGCTTCCATACTCAATTCCGGGCGACATACTGCTAATTTTTATAAGACCATGTGGAAAGTGATTAATCGTGCGCGCTACTGGCAGGGGGAGATCTGTAACAGGCGCAAGAATGGGGAGGTGTTCCCGGCACTGATGACCATTACCGCAGTTGTGGGTGCGCATGGGAAAACGACGCATTATGTGGGTTCCTTTCTGGATATCACCCTGCAAAAACAGGCGGAGCAAGTGCTGCTGGATACCCGCAAGCATCTGGAAAAACAGGTGGAGAAAACAGTCGTCGAGTTGAATCAGATCAAAGAGGAAGCCGTTGAGGTCAATACGGCGCTGAAAGTGATGATGAAGCTCCGCGAAACGGAGAGCTCCGATGCCAAGAATCTGCTCATCCTTGAGTTGAAGCAGGAAGTGATGCCGTTTTTGCAAAGGTTGAAGAACGGCAGCCATGACCCTCGGCAAATTCGCTTACTCAGTGCGTTGGAAGCCAACCTGCAACGACTGATTTCATCTTATGGGTGCGTAAACAATATGACTTCGGCCTGCCGGCATTTAACGCCCAAGGAAATTCAGGTGGCGTCGATGGTACGGGAAGGTTTTCCCACCAAGGTCATCGCGGCGACTTTATCGCTATCGCCCGAAACCATCAGCATCCACCGCAAAAACATCCGCAAAAAGCTTGGTCTGGACAGTAAGGCGGATAATTTGCGCAGTTATCTGATTTCATTGGGTAAATAGGTATATCGGGTTGCCATAAGCAGGTTGTTGGGCTGCCATTGAACTTGCTGAATGATGTATTTTCCTTTCTTGGAATCAGATACACTGAAAAACATGATGGGGTAGCGTGAAATGGGAAATCTCGAGAACGGCTAATGGCTGCATTTTTTGGCTTTCCGAGCGACCAAATAGAAGTTGGTGATTCCATGTTGGCATTTCAAAGGAGAGCGGCATGTACCGGATCTTAAGAAAACTTCTGCTTCTTGCCTTGGTTGGATTTTCCCTGGCCCCTTTAACCAGTTTTGCCGTTCCATCCTTTGCCAGGCAAACCGGGATGGATTGCGCGGCCTGTCACACCAGCTTCCCGGAACTGACCCCTTTCGGCAGAGAGTTCAAGCTTAACGGCTACACGCTGGGTGAACGTCAATTGCTGCCACTGGCAGCCATGATGCAGTTTTCGGTGACCCACACCGACAAGAGCCGTGATGTTAACGGGGCAAAGCTCGTGATGCGGGAGAATGACCCGCAATTCGACATGCTCAGTATTTTTGCCGCTGGCAAGCTTAACGATCACGCTGGCATGTTTGTCCAGTGGACTTATAGCAATAATTCCGAACAAAGGGCTGACGGCTCTATCCGGCACCATAGCCAGATGGATAACACCGATGTTCGTGTGGTCGGGAACCATGACGTGTTTGGTAAAAGCCTGGTCTTTGGCCTCAATTTGAACAACAACCCATCCGTGCAGGATGCCTGGAACAGCACGCCGGCCTGGGGTTTCCCGTTTAATGGCCCGAATCTGCCCCATCCGGGCCCCGCCTATGCGACCATCATCGATGGCGGCCTCAGCCAGCAGGTGGCAGGGCTCGGCGGCTACTTCTGGTTCGACAGGCATCTTTACGGCGAATTGTCGTTTTATGGCAATGCCAACAATTTCTTCCGTTTTCTGAGTGAAGGTCAGCAGTGGCATACCAACAGCGTGACCAGAATTGACGGGCGCAATAACCCATACTGGCGACTGGCATGGAATGAAGACTGGGGAGCCCACTCCCTGATGGTAGGTACCTACGGCATGCAGGTCGATGTTTTTCCTGACCCGGCCAATCCCCACGGGCCTACCAATCGCTTTACCGATACCGCGCTGGATGCGCAATACCAGTATTTGTCCGACCCGCATATTTTTACGGTACAGACCACCTATATCCATGAGAAGCAGGATTACAAGGCCAGTTTCGACCCCGCCTGTGATCCTACTGCCGGATCCTGCCAGAATGCGCATGACCACCTCAACACGTTCAAAGCCAAAGCCAGCTACCTGTACGATCGCAAGTATGGCGCCTCGCTTGCTTACTTCAACACCACCGGCAGCAACGATGCAGTCGTGTTTGCCACCGGTAACAATCCGGTGACCAAGCCCGACAACAGAGGTTATATCGCCGAACTGGATTACAACCCATGGACATTTGCCCGCGTTTCTCTCCAGTACACGCGCTATACCAAATGGGATGGCTCCCGACAGCTTGATGGGCTTGGGCTCAAGCCGGGCGATAGAAACACCCTGTTCCTGAGTACCTGGTTTGCCTTCTAATCCATTAGGGGAGTCATCATGAGCTATCGTATTTGGATGTCGCTGGGGATGATCGGGCTGATTGCAGCTTCCTCTGCCCTTGGATCGGATGAAGGAGCCAAGCTTGACCGTCAACTTTGTTCTGTTTGTCATGGCCCCGGAGGCACGACAAGCTCGGAACTCTTTCCGCACTTGGCCGGGATGCCCGCTCCTTACTTCACCAACCAGATGAAGGCCTTCCGTGACAAGTCGCGCGCAGATCAGAACGCCAAACGATTCATGTGGGGCATTTCTTCAAGGCTGACGGATGAGAACATCGAGCAGCTGGCGGCCTTCTACGAATCGCAACCGGCTGTACATCAGGGAAAGATTTCAGATCAGGCAAAGTACGATCTGGGTAAGAGTATTTTCCTGAATGGCCACGCAGACAAAGGCGTGCCACCGTGCATGGCCTGCCATGGAGAGAAGGGCGAGGGCAAGGAAACCACCCCTCGACTTGGCGGACAGAACGAAGCCTACCTGAAGAGACAACTCAAGGTTTTCTACGGCAACGAGCGGCCGGCTGCCACGGCAATGCATGAAATCGTCAAAGGTCTGTCGGAAAGCGACATAGAAGCGATAGCCCACTACCTGCAGGCTCAGTAAGCAGGTGAAGAGAAGCCAGTGCCAGAATGAAAACGGCCCCCATCTCTGGAGGCCGCTTATATATTGGTGGTGATGATTATGAATCCATGTAATTTATATAGTACGTTACTACAAAAAATCGCGTAAAACGACGTAATACGATGAACAAAAAATGGAATTTTGTGGGAGAATCGGAAAGGTGAATTACTCTTAAGACCATATCAACACACTGTCTATACGAAATCTATCGTATGCCAATCAATCCCGTTTTGGGAAATTTCCCATTAAATTCGACCTACGGTTTAAATGATGATTGGCGTCTCGCGATAGAACTTTCTGAGAAATTTGATTGCCTCCACGATCTGTTTCTCTTAATTGATACCTTGCTGATCCACAAAAAGGTCTCGACTCTTGGCAGTGTTCTGAAGGTTATTTCAACGCCCGACGTAAATCAGCTCCTGGGAACCTGGGCGCCCAACAATCAGGTTGCCTCGCACCTGTATAAGCTCTCATCTGTCGTTCAGCATAACCAACACCTTTTTGACGTTTACATCCCACTGACTGACCAGGAAGCAGCCTCAAGGCAATTGCGCAATGAATTACAGACGCACTACATGCTTGCCGTTCTCTTGGAACGTGTCCCCCCTGGCGGTAATACCGAGCGGGCTTGGTTTGAGTCTCTGCGTATATGGTTATTGGTGCATGCCATGCAACGTGCACGCCACGGAAATTGCCAGGATGACTTGCTGAGGACTGCCGCAGACCACATACGACTTGCTGCGGCAAACATGAGCGATCGCCTGAAAACCCTTCAAGCGTTGCGTAGTCCGGCTGAGGATTTCGATAGCCTGAACAATCAAATCATCTTCAAGGAAGACAGGCTTCCTAACAAGAAAGAGTTACCTCCAACCGCTTACGATTTCCTAAATACCTTGGTGAAGGTAGCAAAAGGCGATCATAAGAGTAAACAGGGTCAAGGGTCTTTCACCCTACTCCACAAGGGGCTTGTATCTGGAAAAACTGCAATCAGCCATGCGCCCCTGGTAACCAAACTGCCATGGTCTCAAGTCGAAGATGACGGAACAGTAGAACTTGAGCTGATCGATGGGGAGGAGGATGAAGGCAACATCGCAACCGTCCCCGTAGACTCGGACGACTCCTATGAGCTACAGAGACTGAGTAGCGGGTCCGTGCTGCTTCAGGCCGTGGAGGAGGCGCAACTCCTACCCTGGAGTTGGGGACGCCCCAACCCATTGGAAACCCGGATGCTGGAGGGAGAAGTACGGCGACTGGTGGCCTCGTCAAATCCAGCGGATCAACTGGTGGGTGCATTTATATGGCTGGCGCTCAGGACAGGTCGTTCCTTGCGACGGGTTCTAAGTTTCCAGGTGTCTCCAACGATCAACCCAGAATGGACGATCGATCCCCAATCGATGGAATTAAGGCGCAGCGTACCGATGTGTACCAACGGCTGGGTGCCCTCCGGCGTTGCAGAAGAATCTTGGGTTAGACCTGTGGCAGAGATGAACAGGATCTCAATTCCCCAGCAGATTGGGGACATCATCGGAAAGCGAATTTCAGCGTCCCCGGTATCTCAATGGCTTTGGGAGCTTTGGGATGCCTCTTGGCCAACTGATCCGGAGAAGCATTTCAGGGCCATGATGAAAGAGAGGCTGCCCAGGCTGACGCCAGGCATGCTGGGTGGGGTCTTGCCGCAACAATGCTATCAAGGAGCAAAGGATGAAGTCCTGGCGCGCATGCTGTCGGCCCATCCTCAAAGTGGGCTGCCCGCCGCGTGCGCCTACGCCAACTGGACGGCCTCGGATCCCGCACTAAAGGCCTTCCGATATAAGGACGATGAAGGCTGGCTTGAGACACAACCCATTGTCATGGGCAGTCGCCTTGACCCGATCGAGCATCATCTTGTTGCCGCGGTTTCGAAATTCACCAGCAAGCTGAAGCACGATCAGGCAGAACTTGGCGTCGTGGCAAGCCATAACTTTTCCACCATTTATGTCTTGATGATGTTGTTCGCTGCGACCGGTGCACGCCCAGTAAGGGATCCGTTCGAATCAGTCCTGCACTTTGATTTCGAGGAACACTTTGTCTATCTCGATGACAAGGCGATCGAGACGGGGAGGAATGCGCGCCTGGTCCCCCTCCCGGTCAGGCTTAGCAACTATATCAAGCAACACTACATGGCTCATCTGAGGAGCCTGGGGCGTCTTCTTCAGGAAGCCAATCCATCGCTCGCTGCCGAGATCAGCGCAATGGCCGAGGAGCGCCCCAGCGGGCGCATGCCGTTCTTCTTCCTGCTTGAAGAAGAAAATGGAATCGCATGGACTTCCGTGACAGGAAACTCCGTCATGAACATGGGCCTGCAGGATTGCCCGCTGCCGCCCAACCTGTTCCGGCAACGTCTGGATAAGCAACTTCGGCGGCGTGGAGTGGATAGCGAGATTATCTCTGGAATCTTCGGCCATGCGGATGCTGGCTCAGAAAGTTACGGAGACTTTTCAACCAGGGTCTGGTCGGAGGATGCATCCTTTGTCCGCAATGCCTTGACTGAAGCATTTGATGCGCTGCGGTTTGAACTGCTTCCTATAGCCATTCGGGGCACTGTTCGTAGGAGGAGTGCAACCCCAGGCCAATCTGATGCCCCGGTGCTTTTTGGCGCCGCGGCACGGGAGCAGGCGCGACTTCGCTTTAACCTGAATGCAGTCCGTTTGGCAAGCATGGAAATCGAAGACTTTCTGGATAAGCGTCAGTTGTCCCAGCTTGGTCAGAATGAAGTGGATGATCTTTCCAGGAAAATGCTTTTTTACAGCAATGGCCTTCCCCGGAGAAATGGTGCAATTCGCTATGAGCATACCGGCTCAAACGGCAGCAGCAGTTGAAACTTGCTAGTCAAACATACATGCCTGTGCGGCGGGTTCAAGACCGATAGCTTCCGCTCAATATTCCTGAAAACTGGCTAAACATTTTATAAATGAGTGGCTGTTTTCAATATTTTAGGGTGCCGGATTTCACATATTTATTTTGTGGCTAAATTGACTGAGTTATGCAAATGCATCCGATCACGACTGGTTCCATACAAAGAACACTGCGAACAACATCACCAGTTCGTAACTGGTCCTGACGAAGCTTACGGAATTCTTTTGCAACGAAACGACGCACCTCGACTCGACATGATGTTTTGTGTTGGGATCCCTACGGACGGAATCAAGCTGGAAGTAGCCCCCTGCACCCGCTTCATTCTGGGACTGGAGGTGGAACCCTGAATTCTCCGCTATGGAATAAATCTCCGGGTCGGCCTGATTCGAAACAACCACCCTGTATAGGTTGGGAGGGATGGCAAAATAATCCAGCATCTGCCGGACCAGCCTGAAGTGTCTCTCCTCCCACATGATCAATTGGCGGCTTGATCCAACCATCGAGGCCACCTCGTTCCCCGATAAATCAAATCGTTCGGCAGCAGATGCCTTCATAGCCACGTTTGGGCGCGACAAACCCTCCATTCTTGCCATGATGCGATTCCAGCCTGGCTTCTTGATCATCTGAAGAAAAGCCACGGCAGGACCGCCAGGATGGGGAGCCAATCGAATTCGCTCAGCAGTCGCCTCAACCACCTCCACCATCATTCCTGCGGAAGATCGATCAAGGCCCAGCAACTGGGAAGCAGCCTCCCAAGGCTTAGCCATTCATGGCTCTAACAGAGTGTGTCTGAATGACCGCTTCTGGCCTTGGATTCAATCGCCGCGCTTGGCCACTTCTAGAAGGCGATGCAATTCGGCAATTTCAGCATCTACATGGCTAATAACGTTATCGAGCGACTCACGTGCTGACACGTCACGCTCCTCCATGAGCCAAGGCTCGATTTCAGTCTTAAGGTCTTCGAAAGCTCCTAGCCTGGCTTCGAGTCGGATCAATTCACTGCCTTGGTTACTGTCCATATTTCCTCCGAAATTCTTGAAGGTACAGATTCCGCTCTATTGTCTTTTTGAGTAAACGTCCGCTTGTGGCCGATAGCTCTCATTTTTTATCCGCAATGGTAGCTATACAGGGTTCCAAGCCTTTGAAGGCCACTCCTTACCCGCAGTGTCTTTGTATTTCACGCCGCCGCACATTGTGTTATCTTGATTGCTGTAACAGTTATCATGGTATCCGAGTATGGCCTCAACATCACATGGCGGACGTCGTCCCGGCGCAGGACGCAAAACCAGCGCCAGCCCTTACGGCGAGAAGACCATCACCGTCCGTGTGCCTGAGAGCCGGAAGGCTATCGTGCTCCAGCTCCTGCAAACATTCAAGCCTCCTGCCACCCCGGTAGGTGCACTGCTGCCCGCCATTAACCCACCGAAGGTACGCGCTCCGTTGTTCGGCACGAAAGTGCGTGCCGGGTTCCCATCCCCCGCGGACGATTATGTGGAAGACCGCCTCGATCTGAACGAGCTGCTGGTCACCAATGCGCCGGCCACGTTCTTCCTGCGGGTGGAAGGCTGCTCGATGATAGGCGCCGGCATCTTTGAAGGAGATATCATCGTAGTCGACCGCTCGATAGAACCGCGACACCGTGACATCGTGCTAGCGGTCATCGATGGCCGCCACACCATCAAGCGGCTCATCCACCATGGCGATGAAATGCGCCTGCAGGCCGAGAATCCGGCCATCCCCGACATCACTCTCAAGGAAGGCATGGAGATGGCGGTCATTGGCGTGGTCACCAACAGCATCCACCCCTTGAAGTAGCCATGAAACGCAGCATTGCTCTGGTGGATTGCAACAATTTCTATGTCTCCTGTGAACGGGTATTCGACCCGACGCTAGAGGGCAGGCCGGTGGTTGTGCTAAGGTTGGGTACATACCTGCTGTATACGCGGAACAGCATCTCGGTGTTGGCATGGCCCAGCTGCCTCGCAATCCATTCCGGCGCCTCCCCCGCAGCTAGCCACAGCGTGGCTGCCGTATGTCGGCTTTGGTAGGGATTGCGTAACACGATCCCCAAATGACGCAGAATGGGATACCAGACCCGCTTGCTAACGTTGTTCACATCCAGAGGCAAGCCGTCCTGATTGCAGAAGACGTACTCCGATAACTTGTCGGTCGCCTCCTTCTGAGCCTTCAGTGCTTCATACACCGGCCCCGACATCTGGATGTCGCGCTGGCTGGTGTCGTTCTTGGTGTAGTCCTCCTCGCCCCAAGTGAAGGTCTCCCGGATCAGGATCAGCTTTCGCTCGAAATCGACATACTTCCACTTCAGGCCGTCGATCTCCCCGGTGCGCATACCGGTAAAGAATCGAACCGTGTAGTAGTTGCGGAAATCCGACCGCACCTTGCTGATGATGAGTTGCACCTCCTGCAACGTGAAGGGGTTAACGTCCGTTTTCTGCACTTTGAGCGGCTTGATGCGCTGCACCTGTGTGATAAAGTTGTAGCGGTCGGCGGCTTCGTTGAGCACTTGTTTGAGCACTAGCGTGATCGCATTGATCCTACGCGGTGAAATCATCGAGTCCTTCTTGCGTCCTGGTTCTTTGGCGAGAGTAGAACGGAAGGCGAGGATTTCCTCGCGACGGATGCTGCCGACCTCCCTCTCCCCGAAAGCGGGGATCAGGCGCGTATCGAGGATCTGCTGTACCGTGTTCTTGTAACTGCGCCTCCACCCGATCGACAGCTCGTTGAACCACACCTGGCAGAAATCCTTGAACAGAGGCGTCGCCCCCGATGCAACAATTCCTGCAACTGGCAACCCCGCCGAGGGAACGAACACCGCTGGTACTGAACGGTTGTCGAGCTTGTCCGCCAGCTTGCTGGTGGGGAAGTAGCGTCGGTACTCGAATGTGCTGGCAGCGATTTCCTCCTCGATCTTCTTCAGCACCTTTTCCATCTTTTGGCGGTTGGCCCTGGTATCTTCAAGGGCTGTCTGCTCCCTGCATCGGACACCTTTAAAACGGAAGTCGAAGAAGAGCAGCCCATTATCGGTACGTGCGCGGATACTAGCCATTGCAGACACCTCCATTCGCCATCGGGATGCCGAATGCATTTGAGCTGGAGGCGACCATGTCGCGTTCGATGGCTTCCCAGATGTAGAGGATCTTGCGGCGGCCGAAGGGGCGAATGTAGTGGACGCCTTCCAGCAGGGCACTGTCTTTGAGTTGCTCACGGATGGTGCGCGGGTCGTACTGAATGCGTTCAGCCAGCTGGTCTGTGGTCAAAAATGTGTTGCTCATGATACCCTCCTAATTTATCGGTTTAGTTGCGTATTGCTCTGCAAGAAGAATTAATGTTCTTCTGTAGAACATTATAGCACTAAAAAATACGTTTTCAAGACAATTTGATCTGTAGAAGATCAAAATAATCTAGGAGTGGTCGTGATCAAGTGCAATCTCTCCCGAATGCTGGGAGAAAAAAAACTGAAAATCAGCGACGTTAGTCGCGATACAGGACTAAACCGCGGAACGCTTACCCGGCTATACCAAGAAACGGCTGAAAGGGTCGATCTTGACGTGCTAGAGCAGCTTTGCAGATATCTGGGCTGTGAGGTTGGAGATCTTTTAGAACTGATAGACGATGGCGACAAATTGCTATAAAAGGATCACCCACAAAATCGTATATTCTGAGATTTCTCAGGCGGAAAAAGTAACTGTGGCATGAATTGAAATGGCCCTTAGGTCATGGATTTGACTAGAAGCCATGACCTGAGGTGTGAATGACTTTTGGTCATGTTTTGGGCACGAAGTCTTTAGGTCAAACTTGAATCTATCAAAGAATGGCGTGGCACGGGGTGGGCACAAGACGGGCACAGAATGGGCACGGTGCCCAAATGAAAACGGCCCCCATCGCTGGGAGCCGCTTATTTATTGGTGGTGATGGGGGGACTTGAACCCTCGACCTACGGATTATGAATCCGTCGCTCTAACCAGCTGAGCTACATCACCAGTAAAGCCCGCTATTTTATTTTTTCTGTCGTGCGTTGTCAAAGAATACTGGCTTCCGGTGTTTCGCACGGGTGTGGCTGAAATGGTTTTTCAGGGCGCTGGCTGGTTAGCGGTGGCCTTCCTTTGCCATGTTGATCGAGTATTTCGGAATTTCGACGACCAGGTCAGAATCTCCGACGATGGCCTGGCAGGATAGGCGGGAGTAGGGTTCCAGCCCCCATGCCTTGTCCAGCAGGTCTTCTTCTTTTTCCTCAGGGGCTTCCAGTGACTTGTAGCCCTCGCGCACGATGACGTGGCAGGTGGTGCAGGCGCAGGCTTTTTCGCAGGCGTGGTCGATTTCGATGCCGTGTTCGAGCATGCTGTCGCAGATGGAGACGCCGGGCTTGGTTTCGAAGGCGGCGCCTTCAGGGCAGAGTTCGACATGGGGCAGGACGATGATTTGCGGCATCTTGCTTATACTTTCAGTTCGTCTAGGGTATGGCCGGTCAGCGCTTGTCTGACCGATGCATCCATGCGCCGTGCGGCAAAGGTTTCAGAGGCGTGGTTAAGCGCTTCGATACCCATTGTGATGGCGTGGGCGTCGGTGCCTGCTGCCGTGTCTCGCAGCGCGGACATCTGCATTTCTAGGACTTGGCGCTCTTCGGCGCCCAGGAGTGCGGCGCCGTCTTTTTCCAGTGCGGCAGAAATTGCTTCAAGCAGACGATCGGCTTCAACTCGAGCCTCGGCCAAGGCGCGTGCCTGCTTGTCGTCCTGTGCGTGCGAGAATCCGGCTTGCAGCATGTTGGCAATTTCGTCGTCGCTGAGGCCGTAGGAGGGCTTGACCACGACATTGGCTTCGACGCCGCTGGTCTGCTCGCGGGCGGATACCGAAAGCAGGCCGTCGGCATCCACCTGGAAGGTGACGCGGATGCGGGCGGCACCGGCTGCCATGGGCGGGATGCCGCGCAATTCGAAGCGTGCCAGCGAGCGGCAGTCGGAGACGAGGTCGCGCTCGCCCTGCACTACGTGGATGCTCATGGCGGTCTGGCCGTCCTTGAAGGTGGTGAAATCCTGCGCACGCGCCACGGGGATGGTGGAGTTGCGCGGGATGATTTTTTCCGTCAGGCCGCCCATGGTTTCGAGGCCGAGCGAGAGTGGAATCACGTCGAGCAGCAGCAGCTCGTTGTCGCTCTTGTTGCCGGCCAGCACATTGGCCTGGATGGCGGCGCCGAGCGCGACGACCTTGTCCGGGTCGAGGTTGGTGAGCGGTTCCTGACCAAAGAAATCAGCGACGGCATGCTGGATTTGCGGCATGCGCGTGGCACCACCTACCATGACTATGCCCTGCACGTCTTCGGTGCTGATCTTGGCGTCGCGCAGCGCCTTGCGGGTTGGCGCGAGCGTTTTGGCGACCAGGTGCTGGGTCATTTCGGTGAAGGTTTTGTCCGATAGCGCCAGGTCGACCAGTTCGCCGCCGGAAAGCATGCAGGTGATACGCGTTTCGGGGTGGTCGGTCAGCTGTTCCTTGGCTTCGCGGGCCTTGGTCAGGAGCAGGCGGGTGTCTTCCGGCCCGATCGGGGGCAGCTTGGCCTGTTCGAGAAACCAGCAAAACACGCGACGGTCGAAATCATCTCCGCCAAGGGCGGAATCGCCGTTGGTGGCCAGCACTTCAAAGACGCCCTTGGACAGGCGCAGGATGGAAATATCGAAGGTTCCGCCGCCAAGGTCGTAGATGACGAAGACACCTTCAGAGGCGTTATCCAGCCCGTAGGCGACTGCGGCGGCGGTCGGCTCGTTCAGGAGGCGCAAGACGTTCAGGCCGGCCAGTTTCGCGGCATCCTTGGTCGCCTGGCGTTGCGCGTCGTCGAAATAGGCGGGGACAGTGATGACTGCGCCGGTGAGTTCTCCTCCCAGCGATTTTTCTGCGCGCGCCTTCAGTAATTTGAGAATCTCGGCGGAGATTTCCACCGGGCTTTTGACCCCGGCCACAGTGCTGAGCTGGAGCATGCCGGGCGCATCGACAAAACGGTAAGGATGATGGCCGATATCCGGGATGTCGTGTACGCCGCGCCCCATGAAGCGCTTGGCCGAGACGATAGTGTTCTGTGGATCGTGGCTTTGCTGTGCCTGTGCCGCGTAGCCGATTTCAGCGCTGCCGTCCGCCAGGTAACGCACCACTGACGGTAGCAAGGCGCGGCCTTCTTCGTCGTGCAGGACGACGCTCATGCCGCTGCGCATGGTGGCGACAAGCGAGTTGGTGGTGCCGAGGTCGATCCCCACCGTCAAACGGTGTTGGTG
>DAIDAS010000199.1 GCA_027310505.1 bacterium | reverse complement strand
GCCCACGGCATAGAACACCACCCAGGACAGCGCCGCAGCGGCGATCACTTCAACGACCATGCTGTTGAGGCCGGAAATGCGCCCCAGACGAGTATAAGTTCTGCGATTGAGGCCTACGGCTTGGGCAAAGCGGTGGTTCTCATACTCGCCACCGCCGAAAATCTTCACCACGCGCTGGCCGCCGACCGCTTCTTCCACCACCTTGGTCATGCTGCCGACGGATTCCTGCACGGCCTTGCCTGCCGCGCGCAGGCGCGGGGTCATATGGCGCAGGTACAGCGCCATGAGCGGCGCCATCACGGCAAAAATCATGGTCAGTCGCCAATCCAGATACAGCATGTAACCGATCATGCCGATAATCGTCAGGCTATCGCGGACAACGCTCACCACCACCTTGGTCGAGGCGTTGGCCATCTGCTCGGTGTCGTAGGTCAGCTTGGCAGTGATGACGCCGGCGGAATGGGCATCGAAGAAAGTGACCGGGAAATTCATCAGCCGATGGAAGGTATTCAGCCGCACGCTTTCAACCACGCGGCGGGAAACCCAGCGCATGCTGAAATTGGAAACGAACCCGCACAGCGCCCGAATTGTCAGCAGCCCGAACAACACCCAAGGCAGCAAGCCGAGTTTTTCCGGGTTTTGCTTGACGAACCCCTGGTCCGTGACCATTTTGATCGCTGCCAGAAAGCCCGTGTTGGTTGCAGAATAAACAGCCAGCGCCACGACACTGAGCAGGAAAACCTGCCAGTGACGCCAGGCATAGCCCAGCAGACGCAGATAAAGTGTCTTCGCGCTGGGAGGCGGGGGGGGCGTATTGGGCATCAGCGCACTGTCGCCGGCAAGGGCTTATTGGCCGGTCTGTACTTGTGTCGCAAAGGTGATATGCGTGTAATCGGCCTGACGCGCAGCCTCCATCACATTCACCACTGACTGGTGGGTCGTGTTGGCATCGGCATTGATGACGATGGTTGGCTCTTTGCCATTGCCGACGGCTTTGCGCAACGCAGCGACAATGGCTTCAACCGACTGCTCGGACAAGGCGGTGTTATTGACGGTGTAATGACCGGTAGCATTCACGCTCACCGTCACGACCAAGGGCTTTTCCTGCGGGGCATTGGCTTCGGCAGTAGGCAGGTTGATCTGCAGCTCGTTGATGCGCGAGAACGTGGCGCTCACCACCAGGAAGATGATGATGACGAGCAGCACGTCAATCAGGGGAACCAGATTGATTTCGAGTTCTTCGTGCTTTCTGCCGCGGCGGAAGTCCATTTGCTGTTCTACCTTACTTGCGTTCGCCGTGGAGGATTTCCACCAGCTTGATGGCCTGCTGTTCCATCTCGACGACCAGGCTATCGACCTTGGCACGGAAGTGGCGGTAGAAAATCATGCTGGGGACGGCAACCACGATACCCATCGCGGTGTTGTACAGCGCGACCGAAATGCCGCGGGCGAACTGGGCAACATCATGACCGGTGGCGGTGAACGCGCCAAACAGTTCGACCATGCCGATCACGGTGCCGAGCAGGCCCAGCAACGGGCTGACCGCGGCAATGGTGCCAAGCGTGGTCAGGTAGCGCTCCAGCTTGTGCGTGACGGCGCGGCCGGATTCTTCGATCGATTCTTTCAGCACTTCGCGCGAGGTACTTTCATTACACAGCGCACTGGCAAAAATCTCGCCCAGCGGGGAGTGGTTTTCGAGACGCAGGCAGGCGTCCTTGGTCACGGCCCCCTTGGACAGCCACTCCTGCACTTCCGGCAGCAGGGTTTTGGGAGCGACAGCACTGTCGCGCAACGTGTAAAAACGCTCGGCGATTATCGCCAGCGAAACCACAGAGGCGAAAATCAACGGCCAGATCGGCCAACCGGCCGCTTCAATGATGCTCCACACGATGGATTTCCTTGTCCCGTAAAATTCGCGCTACTTTAGCCTGCGCCGAGGTTTTCGGCAACCCTGTCCTGCCAGTAACGGCGCCTCGTTTCGCGCCAGCCCTGCACGGCGATGCCCTGCCGCCCGAAATCGAACAGGACTGCGCCATCCCTGTCGCTGCGCAACAGCCTGCTGCCTTCTTCGGCATAGCGCTGCACGACTTCAGGCTTGGGATGACCAAAGCGGTTGCGGTAGCCGACGGTAAACACGGTAATCTGGGGGGAGACCTGTGCAACGAACGCCTGAGTGGAAGAGGTCTTGCTGCCATGATGCGGGGCCACCAGAACATCCGCCGCCAGCGCTTGTGGCGTGCGTTCCAGCAACTGCAGCTCGGAAATATGCTCGATGTCTGCCGGCAACAACATGCTGCCATGGGACGTGGTCACTTTCAGCACACAGCCACGATCATTGTCCTTGATGTTCTCCATCCCATAGCTTTCATAGGCGGGATGCAACATATCGAAACGCACGCCGTCCCAACGCCACGATTGCCCGGCAAAGCAAGGGAGCGGCCGCGCCACATCCCGCAGCAACGGATGGTTCGGCCGCAGGGACGAAGCCAGCCAATCGACCGAGATGCCTTGCAACACCGAAGCTGCCCCGCCGGTGTGGTCGATGTCATCGTGCGTCAGCACCAGGCCATCCAGCCGCCCGATGCCGGCGCCACGCAGATAAGGCAGGATGACGCGGTTGCCGCTGTCGGCATCTTCAGAAAATTTCGGATCGGTGTCGTACAGCAGCGCATGCTGCGCAGTTTGCAGCACCACAGCCAACCCTTGGCCGACATCCAGCACGGCCACACGCATCTCCCCGGCCGGCGGCGTTGCCGGCAGCAGCAGAAACATGGGGGCCAGCGCCACGCCGCCGGCCCAGCGCATGGGAAAACCGCGCGGCAACAGCAGCCACAACACGCCCAGCATGGCGGCGACAACCGTCCAGGCGGGCGGCGCGTGCTGCTGCCAGACGGCCACCGGCAAGTCGGCACACGCCTGCAGCAACATCATGCACCAGGCCATGGCGGCATGCGAGGCCAGCAGGATAGCGTCGATCGGGACAACCGCGCCCAGCAGCGCCAGTGGCGTTACAACCAGGCTGACGATCGGGATGGCGAAGGCATTGGCCAACGGGGAAACGAGAGACACCTGCTGGAACAACGCCAGCAGCAGCGGCGTGAGGCCAAGGGTGACGACCCACTGGGTGTGCGCCGCCTCGCGCAGCCAGTGCAGTCTGGCGAGGCGTGCGCTGCCAGCGTAGACCAGTAGCGCCACCGCGCCGAATGAAAGCCAGAAGCCTGGGGCCAGCACCGCCCACGGATCCAGCACAACGACGACCAGCAACGCCCAGGCCAGTACCAGCGACATGGAAACGCTGCGTCCGGACCATAATGCGGCAGCGATCACTGCCAGCATGTAGAAAGTGCGCTGCGTGGGCACGGCAAACCCGGCAACCAGCGCATAGGCACCCGCGGCGACGGCACCGGCCAGCGCCGCGGCTTTGCGCGCCGGGAGCTGCAACGCAAGCCGTTCCGATTGCCGCCAGCCGGCATACACCAACTGTACATACAAAATATAGTTCTTTCATGAAATTGAATTAACTGGTTGATATCACGTATAGCAACCAGTCCATCAAATCCATCCATCTCCTTTCCTAGGTCATTAGCACCCCATTTAAGAAAACAACTTTCCCTCACTAAATTCCATAAAACCCAATAACCATTGTTACAGTAAGTATATTTTAGTGTAGCATATGTTATTGATTAAAAAGGATAAATTTGACATATTGAAATTTTTATGGAGATAATTCGCCCCATCACTTTCTTGGAATGGGACATGCGTAAAAAGAAATACGACTGGACCGAGCGCAGGGTTCAGAAATTTATTAAGCAAGGCCGCGGCAAAGGGGCAGGACCAGATTATTTTCCGTGGATTACTGTTCGAGATTTCCCATCCAAAGGACGGGTTAGCCGCATATTTGGATTAAAAACCCAGCGCGGCCATCATTTTTTTTCTGACCTGGAGTACCGCTTTTTCATTCAAAACGAGTGGCGTGATGAAGTAGTGGACATTCGGGAGCAGTTTCCCCTTGACCGCGATATGACACACAGAATCGCGCTGAGGCATCTAATCACTCCCCCCGTGACCAGGGATGGCACCCCATTTGTTCTGACAACTGATTTTTTGTTGGATGTTCACTCCGATGGCAATCGCACTGAAATTGCGCACACCGCCAAATATTCATCCGCGCTTGATGACATGCGGACCTTAGAGAAACTGGAAATTGAGCGACGATACTGGAAGGAAAAAACCGTACCCTGGTCCATCATAACGGAGAAAGATATCGACCTTACATTGGTCAAAAATGTCGAATTCGTCAGGCACGAATATGACCTTACGCTTATTCAGGAGCCATTTGAGGGATGCCTGCATAAACTGGCCACCCTCATCATCGATGCCATTCCCAAACAACCTACCTTACCGTTAAAGGAGCTTTGTTCAGCACTAGACAACTCCCTGGGCATCGAAGCCGGCTTCGCACTCACTGCCGCAAAGCATCTGCTGGCTAGAAAGATAGTACTGACCGACATGGTCGACCCTACCTTTTTAGCAAAAAGGCCATTAGCCCACTTCTCACTTGACGAAACTCAGTTGAAAGTAGCTGGAGGCCAGATTGGTTTTCAGTAAGAACCAAGTATTCCTTCGCGCCCATGACAACCACCGGTTGCGTGTCTTGTGGCTGCAGGGATGCGAGCATGGTCTTTGGTATATCAGCATTGATGAGCCGAATGCATGGCCAGAACTGATGCGTCGCGAGGAGTTTGTAGAGCTGGTGGTCACCAGCCAGCTCACACTCTGCGATGACCCGTTCGCGCAGAACTTACCCAGTGAAAACCTTCTCAGTGATGCTGACAGAAAGGTCAGAGACCGGGCCTGGAAATCCATTAAAAACATCGTTGGGCAGGAGCCGGGAATCTACCTCCCCCACATCCGAGCTGACCTAATTGCAGAAGCAGCACTTATCCACGGCCTCTCAGAACCCACCCTTCGTAAGCACCTTCGTCGATTTTGGCAGCGAGGATGCGTCCCCAATGCAGTGATTCCTGATTTTTTAAATTGTGGATGCAAGGGGAAAATTAAAGTTGCGGGTTCTAAAAAACGTGGACGCCCCTTACAACTGGAGGCGGATACAGGCCTCAACATTACC
>DAIDAS010000193.1 GCA_027310505.1 bacterium | reverse complement strand
TACGTACTAGGTGAGCCGGTTGCGCCGCTGGCTGTGGTTGGTGATGCAGAAGGCACCGGCACCTACATCAACTTCAAACCCAGCCCGACTATTTTTACTAACATCGAATTCCACTACGACATTCTCGCCAAACGTTTGCGCGAACTATCATTTTTGAATTCCGGCGTGCGCATCTCGCTGCGTGACGAAAGAACCGGCAAGGAAGACGTATTCGAATTCGAAGGCGGCATTAGTGCCTTCGTCCAGCATCTGAACAAAAATAAAACTCCGCTGTTCGAGAAGGTTTTTCATTTTGTAGCCGAAAAGGAAGGGGTCACCGTAGAAGTGGCGATGCAATGGAACGATTCCTATCAGGAAAGCGTATTCTGCTACACCAACAACATCCCGCAGCGCGACGGCGGTACGCATTTAGCCGGTTTCAGGGGGGCGTTAACCCGTACCATCAACCAATATATCGAAACCAATGGACTGGCGAAGAAAGAAAAAGTCGCCACCACTGGCGACGATGCCCGCGAAGGCTTGACGGCGGTATTGTCGGTAAAGGTTCCTGATCCCAAGTTCTCCTCGCAAACCAAGGACAAACTAGTTTCATCGGAAGTCAAACCGCTGGTCGAATCGACGATGAATGAAAAACTCCAGGAATTCCTGCTGGAGCAGCCCCAAGTTGCCAAAGCCATCGCCGGCAAAATCATCGATGCAGCTCGAGCACGGGAAGCAGCCCGTAAGGCCCGCGAAATGACTCGCCGCAAGACCACGCTAGACATTGCGGGTCTCCCAGGAAAACTGGCCGATTGCCAAGAAAAAGACCCGGCATTATCCGAACTGTTCATAGTGGAAGGGGACTCGGCGGGTGGTTCCGCCAAACAGGGCCGCGATCGCCGCACCCAGGCCATCCTGCCGCTGAAGGGTAAAATCCTCAACGTCGAAAAAGCCCGTTTCGACAAAATGATTTCGTCTGAAGAAGTCGGCACGCTGATTACCGCGCTGGGCTGCGGTATCGGTAAGGACGAATACAATGTCGATAAACTACGTTATCACCGCATCATCATCATGACCGATGCCGACGTCGACGGCTCGCACATCCGCACCTTGTTGTTGACCTTCTTCTACCGGCAATTGCCTGAACTAGTCGAGCGCGGCCATATTTACATCGCCCAGCCGCCGCTGTACAAAGTCAAGAAGGGCAAACAGGAACACTACGTTAAAGACGACATCGCCTTGAACCAATACCTGATTCAATTGGCATTGGACAAGGCGCAGCTGCAAACCGACGCCGATACCCCGGTGATTCAAGGCCAGGGTTTGGAAATGCTGGCAACCGAATTCGCTGAGGTCATGGCGGTCATCGGTCGTCTGTCCAGACGTTACGACGACCTGTATCTGGAACAGATGACCTATCTGCAACCCTTGAACGAAGAAACCAAGGCCGACAAGGAAAAGCTTGTTGCCTGGTTTGCCGATTTGGAACATAACCTGAATGCCGGCAGCCATAAAGCAATCTTCAGCACCGAGATCAAATATCATGGCGCCGACGATTTCGATATCACCATCAACAAGCGTCTGCACGGCATCACCAAAACCTTCGTGTTGCATGCAACATTCTTTACCGGTCACGATTACCAAAAAATCGCCCGTTATGCCGAAAAAACCCTGAGCTTGTTTGGTGCCGATTCGCTGATGCGCATGGGTGATCGCGAACAAACGGTCGGCAACTTCAAGGAAGCCTTCGAATGGATGATGAAGGAAGTCAAAAAAGGCCAGCACATCCAGCGCTATAAAGGTCTAGGCGAGATGAACCCCGAACAGCTCTGGGAAACCACACTAGATAGCAACAGCCGCCGCATGCTGCAAGTCACCATCAACGACGTAGTTGCCGCCGACGAGATATTCACCACGCTGATGGGCGATGTCGTAGAACCGCGCCGCGACTTCATCGTCAAGAACGCGCTAGATGTGACGAATTTGGATGTTTAACCTGTTGTCGTTTGTCAGATCTCATAATTAATGAAAAAAATCTCACAATTGTGAAATGAAATCTCAAAATTTATGAAATAGCTTACTGAATGAGCGCCGATTGACTATCAAGGAACCGTTATGTGGCATGACAACGAAACTACCGTTGATTACGTTAATTTTCGGCTTGTAGCAAAGGCCTGTGCTGAGCTCATTCGAGATACTGGAGGTGAGCCAATCTCAATAGGCATCTCTGGCGGTTGGGGGGCAGGGAAATCATCGCTCGTGCGGATGGTTGCGTCTGAATTGTCGCTCGAGCAAGTCACCGATGAGAAAGTTACTGGAACGGAAAACTCAAAGTACGTGGTGGTAACTTTCAATCCATGGCTATACCAAGGTTTTGAAGATGCTCGCACGGCGCTGCTACAGACGATTGGTGATGCAGTACTTGAGGCTGCAGCCCAGAACGCCGGACTTCTAGACAAAGCCAAATCTCTTGTCAAACGGATAAATTTTCTGCGACTAGCTCAACTTGGTGGCGAGGTCGCTGCCACACTAATCACGGGGGTTCCGGTCGGCCTGATTGGAAAAGTGGTGGAGGCTGGTGCTGATGCATTAAATAGCGAATCAGTTAAAGACGGCATTGCGGTCGCCAAAGATGAATCTGAAGCCACCAAAGGCCTTTTGAACGAAGCCAAACCGATTTCGTTATCTAAAGAAATACAGTCATTCCGGGAGGCATTGGAAGATCTGCTCGTCGAGCTGGATATCACTTTGGTGGTTTTTGTTGATGACCTCGATAGATGCCTGCCAAAGACAGCGATTTCAACGCTCGAGGCGATTCGCTTGTTGTTGTTTCTGCGCAGAAGTGCATTCGTCATCGCTGCGGACGATGTATTTATCCGTGGCGCCGTCCGTGTACATTTTGCTGGCACTGGTTTGGACGATGATGTCGCAACCAATTATTTCGACAAGTTAATTCAAGTTCCGCTGCGCGTACCGAGGCTCGGTTCCAATGAGACCAAGGCGTACACTGCACTGTTGTTTCTGGAACGAGCTCATCGCAACGGTCAGCTTGTCACCTTGGATTTCGAGGCGGCTAAAGCCAGTATGGAAGCTCGACTGCGGGAAACCTGGACTGGGAAATCTGTTGATCTCGCATTCCTTGAAACGCTAGTACCAGAGGAAAACACCGAGTTGCTCGGCCTGATGGGGTTAGCCGAGAGGCTGGCACCACTGCTTTTTAATGCGAGCACGGTTCAAGCCAATCCTCGGCTAATAAAACGATTTCTCAACACAGTGTTTCTGCGCAAGGCATTAGCCAAACCGCAAAATATCGATGTGGACGTTCAAGTGTTGGCTAAGTGGCACTTACTTGAGCGGTGTGACGAGGCTGTTGCGAATGCCTTGGCAGAAAAGGTCTCCGCTGACAGCGAAGGGAGGATCGGCATCCTTCACGACGCAGAGGCGGCAGCAAAGAATCAGGACGGCACGCTTTCATCACCCTTTGGCGACAAATCGTTTGTGCGTGAGTGGCTGCAGCTTGAGCCTCTGCTTGGTGACATGGATATGCGGCCCATCTTGCATCTCAGTCGCGATAGCACCGTAAGGGATTTTGGTGCAGATGATCTGAACGCAACAGGAAAGACATTGCGTGATGCGTTGGTGTCTGCTCGAAATTCGAATGAAGCATTGAAACAGCAGATTCGAGATGCTGGTGACTTCCAGTCTGGTCTTGCCATGGCTCGCGCATGGGAACTCCGGCGGTCTAGCCGCACTTGGCAGAAGGCTGAAGAAGTATTGATGCTCGTTGAGGTCTCTCGCGTTTATCCAAGTGCTGGGGCTCGTGCGGCAGCGCTCGTTAGCCAAGCGCCTATCACTCAACTCGCACCAGGATTGGTGTCGGCACTGACAGATTGCGATTGGATGAAAGACGTTCTGTCTAAGTGGGAGCAAGATGAGCAGACGCCTCAGCCGGTCAAGCGTGCAATTGAAAATGTGAGGAAGAAATAAATGGGCACCTCGACCTCAAGCGCTGGAGCCGGCTCGGGTGCTTCTTTTGATCCGCCATGGCTAGATGGTGCTGAAGGCGGCATTGATTCTAGCCACGCCGACAAGCCAATATCGCACAGTGCTGCACCTGGCGAAGCAGATACAATCGGACCAGAAGGAAACCAAACCACACCAACGCCTGAAACTAGTCCGACTGTTGCGCCGCCGGGTCGTTATCAGGAAGCGCGTAGAGCTCTGACGGGGTTCGTGCGCTCAGGTAGTGGTTCCGATCTGCGGCGAGGTATTTCAAGTTTCGTTAAAAAGGGCATGGGTGGCTCGGCAAAAGCAGCGAATCGCATGCGCACGAGTGCTGTAGCAGCCTCCTCTTTGGGGGGCTTTCTGGCTGCTGCTCGTGACGGCACAGACCCTGGCATCAACGCATGGGTTGATTCAGTAAAGCAACGAGGTCTATCGGCTCGGGATGCAGCGCTCGAAGTTGTACAGAAGCTAGTACCAACCGGGGGAAGCATTGATGAGGAATCAGCCAAGCACGCAATGAATCAGGCGATTGCTCATCTCTATGAGGTGGACCCCAATGCAGACATCTTTGACCTTGCGGACGATCAAATTGCCAATGTGATGGCGTACACGGTGGCGTTCGATGTCTACAATCGTGTTCAGCTTGAGCTTGGCAGAGTTTTTGAAAAGCTGAAATACGCGCCAAGAGTTATCCAGGAGCGTCTGGCACAGGCACTTGACTACATCATGGTTGTTGTTAATCGCTCGATGGAAAAGGTCCGCTCTGGCAGTGTGCAGCGCTCCATGCGAGAAATTGCGGCCTCGGCGTTACAAGACGCG
>DAIDAS010000164.1 GCA_027310505.1 bacterium | reverse complement strand
GTTGCGCAGGGTGCGAATGCGCTGGTGCGTCAGGAAATGACGGCACTGGTCGAGCATGCGCGCCGTACCGGAACGGGTACCGGTGAACGGGTGCGTACCGTTGTGGAAGACTTGGGCAACCATTTGCGAGCCACCGCGCAGGAAGCCGGCGATGCCAGCAAGCGGGCTGCGCTGGAAATCAGTTCTCGCGTTGCTTCGCTCGCCAGCCGGAAATTATCCGAGATCGCCGCGCGCATTGCCGAAAAGGCCGAACAGCTCAAACCAAAATAATGACGTCCGTACGTCTTACCTGTTTTTCAGCCCCATAATTTATGATTCGTGAAACTATTTCTGTCATGCGCGATTTTGGCCGGTTGCGCGAAATCGCCGGCATCCTGATTCATTACGGCTGGGGCGACATCGTCAAGCAAATGGGATTGGGCAACCTGACCGAACGCGCCGGGACCCTGCTGAATCGTAAACAGTCCGACGAAATCATGCACCTGGCTCCGGAAATCCGGGTACGGCTGGCACTGGAGGAGTTGGGGCCGACGTTTGTCAAGCTTGGGCAGGTTCTGGCGACGCGCCCGGATATTTTTCCTCCGCACTGGATTGCCGAGTTTTCCAAGTTGCAGGACAAAGTGCCGCCGGAGCCTTTCGAGGCCTTGCTGCCGGAACTGGAAAAGGCCTTGGGGCGCTCGCCGTTCAGGGTGTTCA
The DNA here is from genome assembly GCA_027310505.1 of bacterium. Classification (GTDB taxonomy): domain Bacteria; phylum Pseudomonadota; class Gammaproteobacteria; order Burkholderiales; family Methylophilaceae; genus CAIJXJ01. The sequence continues at coordinate 3,787 of DAIDAS010000164.1, read as the reverse complement.
AGGAATTGCAGACCGAGGCGATCGCCGGTGCCTCCATTGCACAGGTGCATCTGGCGAAACTGCAGGACGACACGCCGGTGGTGCTCAAGATTCGCCGCCCCAACATCGAGGGCCGGATCGAGGCTGACTTGCGCCTGCTGACGCATCTGGGGCGCCTGCTGGAATCGGAACTGCCGGAGTCTCGCCGATTCCAGCCCGGAAAGATTATCGGCCAGTTTTCCAAATCGTTGCGGCGCGAGCTCGATTTGGCGATGGAGGCGCGCAATACCGAGCGTTTTGCGCACAACTTCGCCGATGACCCCAATGTCGTTTTTGCCAAAGTGCACTGGGAGTACACCAGCGTCACGCTGATGGTGATGGGGTTCATCGAGGGCATTCCGGGCAATGACCTGCAGGCGGCGCGCGATGCGGGGCTGGATCTCAAACTGCTTGGCGCGCGTGGTGCCGATACCGTACTCAAGATGGTGCTGATCGACGGGTTCTTCCATGCCGACCCCCACCCCGGCAACGTGTTTTATCTGCCGAACAACCGGTTGGCCGTCATCGATTGCGGCATGGTCGGCCGCATCAGCATGGAGCGCCGGGACCAGATCGCCGACATGCTGGCGGCACTGGTGGCACGAGACATTGAATCACTACGCGATATCCTGATGTCCTGGGCTGGCGATGTGCCTATCGACGAGTCCAAGCTGACCACCGATCTGGATGAGCTGATCTTCAACTATGACAGCGCCCCGCTCAAGCAGATCCGGTTTGGTGTGCTACTGAACGATCTCACCACCGTCATGCGCGAGAATCACCTGATGGTGCCGCCTGATCTCACCATGTTGTTCAAGGCGCTGATCACCCTGGAGGGTCTCGGTCGCCAGCTCGATCCGGATTTCCAGATCGTGCGCCATCTGACACCGTTCGTGAAAAAGGTGATCATTGACCGCTACAAGCCGGGCGCTTTGCTCAAGCGTGGCCAGCGCAACCTGATGAATGTGGTCGATGTGGCAACGGCGTTGCCTCGGGATGTGTCGCGCCTGCTACGCGAGATTCGGCGTGGAAGAGTCAAGATCGACCTCGACCTCAAGCGCCTGGATCACTTCGGTCATCAGCTCGATCACAGCACGAATCGCCTGACCCTGGCGCTGGTGACTTCGGCGCTGATTATCGGTTCCTCCATCGTCATGACCGTCAAGGGCGGTCCGACGCTGTTCGGGTTGCCGGCGTTCGGTTCTCTCGGTTTCTTTATTGCCTCGCTGTTTGGCGTGATACTGATGATTTCGATCTGGCGTTCGGGCCGGGATTAGGCCTTGGACACTTAAAGCTGGAACATACGAACGACTTCGTCCAGCAGTTCGGCCATGGCTTCGGCCGGTTTGTCCTGACGCTGGCCAACCGGCTTTTTCCACCCGTGGTTCGGGCCGCGGCGATGTGGCCGACCCGGTTTGAGAAATCCAGAGGGTGGGCGGTTGAAGAAAGCGGCGATGGTGGTCGGATTCATGGATTGCCCTATCTGGTTCAAATGGATTCGATTTCCAGCATGAGGTGTACCTCGCGCAGATGCTGGTCTGCGACCTGTTTCCCCCCGCGTGACTCACGTAGCGCCATGTTCCACTGGGCGATGCAGCCCTTGATCTGAACGAGGCTCTGGGCTGCGTCGATCCTGCGGATGATGTCGCTGCCGAGGATGCCGACGTAACTGCGGGTGCTCTCGATCATGATTTCCCGGACTTGCGCCAGTTTTTCCGGTGGCAGGGGCGTCTCTTGTACCGGGGCGCTGGCGACCGGTGGTGGCGTCTGGGGCCGAGGTGGAGCGGTTGGCGCAGCTGGCGCGTCTCCGTTCAGATAGCCTTCTGCCACGAGTTTGGCAACGATGGCCTGGACATCCAGATTGGGGCGCAACTGTTTCATGCGCTCCAGCGTGCATTGGCCGTCAGCCAGAATCAGTACCTGCCGGGACCTGAGGTCGAGGTTGCCAACGCTGTTGGCCAGCTCTGCCAAGCCCTTCGCCGATTTGGTTAAAAGTGCAGACACAATCAAGCTTGTCCCCGGATGTTGCGATCAATGGTGGCGAGCATATGCGTCAAATGTTGCAGAAATTATGCAGCGGACGCAGCGGCGATGACTGCGTTGGTTGTGTCGGAGAACTGGTGCTGGCGCCACTCGATCAGTTCCAGCCGGCCATCCAGGTGCTCGACGATGGCGGTGCAGCTATCGACCCAGTCACCGCAGTTGACGTACAGCAGGCCTTCGACCTCCTTGATGGCGGCGCTGTGAATGTGGCCGCAGATGACGCCGTCCAGTTCGCGTTCGCGCACGGCGTGGATGACCGACTCCTCGAAATCGCAGATGAAATTGACGGCGCTTTTGACCTTGCGCTTGGCGTAGCCTGCCAGCGACCAGTAGCCGCGGATGCGCAGCGTGCGGCGAGCGAGCGACAGCCAGGCGTTGACTCTGACCAGAAAGTCATAGGCGATGTCGCCCAGAACGGCCACCCAGCGGTGATGCCGCGTCACCTGGTCGAAGATGTCGCCGTGTACCAGCAGGAAACGCCTGCCGTCCACCGTGGTGTGTACCCACTCGTTGGCGATCAGGAGGTCGCCGAAAGAAGTGTTGTCGTACTCCCGCAGGGCTTCATCATGATTGCCCGGGATGAAGATGACTTTTTCGCCATGCCGTGCCCGACGCAGGATTTTCTGCACGACGGTGTTCTGCGTGCGGCTCCACTGGATACTGCGCCCCATTGCCCAGAAGTCGACGATATCGCCGACCAGATAGAGATGTTCGCTTTCATGTTCACGCAGAAAATCAAGCAGGCAGTCGGCCTGGCAACCGCGCGTGCCGAGGTGGATGTCGGAGAGGAAGATGGAACGGACTTTCATGCCTCGGGTCTCGAAAGGTGTGACCCCGCAAGATTATGTGTTTTTTGTGACGATTCTATGAATCGTAAAATTTTCAGGCGGCGCTTGAAATTGCTCGGATAGCCCTCATTAATGTCCTGTCGTAATTTGATTGGGGAGTTCCAGAGCATGAGCGAAACCGTACAAAAAGAAACCTTGGGCTTTCAGGCCGAAGTCAAACAACTGCTGCAGCTGATGATTCATTCCTTGTATTCCAACAAGGAAATCTTCCTGCGCGAGTTAGTCTCCAATGCGTCCGACGCGGCTGACAAGCTGCGTTTCGAGGCGCTGTCGGATGCTGCGCTGTTCGAGAACGACAGCGAGCTTAAAATCCGCATCGCCTATGACAAGGCCGCCCGCACGCTGACGATTGCCGATAACGGCATCGGCATGAGCCGGCAGGAAGTGATCGACAATATCGGTACCATCGCCAAATCCGGCACGCGCGAATTCTTCTCCCAGCTGTCTGGCGACCAGAAGAAAGACGCCGCACTGATCGGCCAGTTTGGCGTGGGCTTCTATTCTGCCTTTATCGTGGCGGACAAGGTCACGTTGACCACGCGCCGTGCCGGGCTCACCGCCGAGCACGGGGTGCGCTGGGAATCCGCCGGTGAGGGCGATTTCACCCTGGAAATGGCCGACAAACCGACCCGCGGCACCGAGATCGTGCTGCACCTGCGTGAAGGGGATGACGAATTTCTCTCCGACTGGAAGATCAAGTCCACCATCCGCAAGTATTCCGACCACATCACCCTGCCTATCGTGATGAAGAAATCCGAATGGAAGGATGGTCAAGAAGTACCGACCGACGAGGACGAAACCGTCAACAAGGCTTCCGCGTTGTGGGCGCGTTCCAAGAACGACATCTCCGAAGACGAATACCAGGAGTTCTACAAGCA
>DAIDAS010000100.1 GCA_027310505.1 bacterium | reverse complement strand
GTCGTCGGCGTGTCCACAGATAAGGCCTGCAAGCCCATCAACGTGATGGGCATGTCCAAGGCGCTTCAAGAACGCGTGTTTATTGCCGCTAATATTACGGCGCCAGCCACGCGCTTTATCTGTGTGCGTTACGGTAACGTCTTGGCTTCGCGCGGCTCGGTCATTCCGTTATTCCATGAGCAGATCAGGATGGGAGGGCCAGTCACGATTACTACGATGGATATGACCCGTTTCCTGTTGCCGCTGGAGCATGCGGTAGACACCATCTGCGCGGCGGTTACGGGTGCCAGGGCGGGTGAAACCTATGTGCCTAAGGTGCCGGCAGCGCGCATTGTCGATCTTGTGAGAGTCCTGATTGGCGGTCGTGATATCGGGATAGAAGTCACGGGAATTCGCCCGGGTGAAAAGATACATGAAATCATGGTGTCGGACGAAGAGGCTTGGCGCACCGTTGACCGGGGTGATTATTACGCGATCAAGCCCATGCTGCCCGAACTCGTCGCCGAACACGAGGAGGCTGCGTTGACGACCGAATACAGTTCAAATGATAGCCTGATGAACGAGGCTGAAATCCATGCCATGCTGGATCGCAACGGCCTGTTGATCGGGCAGGAGTTTCTCGAGGAAGGCGAGTTGCTGCGTTGAAACGTTTATGAAAATCATGACCATCCTGGGCACGCGCCCGGAAATTATCCGCCTGAGCAGAATCATTCCATTGCTGGATGCGCATGGAGATCATGTATTGGTTCATACCGGACAAAATTACGACCATACACTCAATGGCGTGTTTTTCGACGAGCTGGGCCTACGGGCGCCGGATCATGTTCTGGAATGCAAGGCCTCGAGCGCAATGGGGCAAGTCGGCCAGATACTTGCACGGTGCGAGCAAGTAATGATGCAGGAGCGGCCAGACCGGCTGCTCATCCTCGGTGACACCAACAGCGCACTTGCCGGAATGGTGGCAAAACGTATGGACATCCCTGTGTACCACATGGAAGCCGGAAACCGCTGCTATGATGATCGCGTCCCGGAAGAAATTAACCGTCGCGTCATAGACCATTGCAGCGATGTACTCATGCCTTATACCGAGCGTAGCCGGGCGAATCTCTTGCGCGAAGGTATAGCTGGCGAGCGTGTCTTCGTAACCGGCAACCCGATTTCGGAAGTGCTCGAATATTACAAGGAACCGATTGCGCAGAGCCGGGTGCTGGAACGCTTGCAGCTCGATACCGGACGATATTTTCTGGTGACGTTGCATCGAGCCGAAAACGTGGATGACATCCAGCGCCTGAGTCGCTTTCTGGACGCGCTAGAGCTTTTGCATCAAGAATACCGCTGGCCCGTCATCTTCAGCACACATCCGCGTACGCGATCGAAGCTGGAGCAGTCCGGCAGGCAGACGGAAGGGCGGGGTATCCATTTTGTCGCTCCTTTTGGGCTGTTCGATTTCGTGCACCTGGAAAAACACGCCGGATGCGTGTTGAGTGACAGCGGAACAGTGCAGGAGGAATGCTGCATTTTCCATATCCCAAGCGTCACCCTGCGCGATGTGACAGAACGGCCTGAAACGGTCGAGGCCGGCAGCAATATCCTGAGTGGTGCCGAGCCGGAACGGATTCTGCAATGTGTTCGGCTTGTCATGTCGGTAACGCCTGTATGGCAGGTTCCGCCGGAGTACATGGCGGCAAACGTGAGCCATACCGTGACCAAAATTCTTGGTGGCTTTCGCTGATGGAACCGGAACCGCTTAAGACGCTATTGCGCTCAGAGTATCTGTCATTCGGAAAACCGGATTTTTCCGAGGAGGAGATCGCCGCAGTGACCCGTGTCATGCGCTCCGGCTGGGTGGGGATGGGTTCCGAAACGCTGGCATTCGAAAAAGAACTGTCTGCTTATATTGGAGCTCCCGAGGTCGTTACCGTCAATTCCTGCACTTCAGCGCTTTTTCTCGCGTTGCTGGTAGAGGATATCGGCCCGGGTGATGAAGTCATCGTTCCCAGTCTGACTTGGTGCGCCACCGCCAATGCGGCGCTTTACCTGGGGGCTACGCCGGTATTCTGCGATGTCGACCCGCACAGCATGTGTGTGACGCCGCAGTCGATCGTTGCCCAGTTGACCGCCCGTACCAAAGCTGTTGTCGTGGTGCACTATGGTGGATATGCTGTCGATGTCGAAGCCTTGCGCAGGGCGCTCCCGGAAGACGTTGCCATTGTCGAGGATGCTGCACATGCATTGGGTGCACGCTATCCCGACGGCTCGCGTGTCGGTGCATCGGGCAATACCGTGTGCTTCAGCTTTTACGCCAACAAGAATCTTTCGACCGCTGACGGCGGTGCGATCGCGTTGTCTGACCAGGTAAAGGCTGAGCGCTTGCGTCGCCTGCGCATGAGCGGCATGGATTCCAATGCATGGTCGCGCTATACCAACCCTTCCACGACTTTCGTCGCGGGGTTGGCGGAATTGGGCTACAAAATGAACTACACTGATCTGCAGGCGGCCATTGGCAGAGTCCAACTCCGACGGCTGGATGCCATGGCCGATATTCGGCAACAGATCGTTGTACGATACTGCAATCGTACCGAGGCTTTAGGTTGGGGTGTCGATTTTCAACGTGCGGTTCGTGATGACTGTCATGCTCGCCATCTGCTGGTCGGCATATTCGATCTGGCACGCACGGGTATTACGCGTAACGATCTTCTGCTGGCGTTGCGGGCACGCAATATTGGCGCCAGCATCCACTATCAGCCCTTGCATACCATGCCACTTTATTCCGATAGTGTGCGGGGTGAGTTGTCTGTTACCGAATGGCTTGCCGAGCGTATCCTGACACTACCCATCGGCGCGCTGATGACGTATGACGATGTCGATTACGTAACATCCCAGCTTGCCGAATTGATTGCCGGGCATCGCTGCCATGAGTGAAAACGCAATGAGTCCTCATGACGACAGCTCCTACGCTTTTTCTGGGCGGCTAACCTCTGAATTTCCGTCTCAAATCCTGATGGATATTACCGAGGTTTGCAATCTTGCCTGTACGCATTGTCCTCATCCTGCGTTTGCAAAATCCGAACATTACGCAGGACGTTATCTTGATCCATCCTTGAACGAAAAAATGATCGAGGAGGTTCGGCTGCACGGGGTAGGCAAGACTCAATACATACGTTATTCGAGCAACGGTGAGCCTTTGGCCCATCCGGACGGGTATGACATGATTGAAGCAGCAGTTAAATACTCGGGTGTCTATGTCACACTGACAACCAACGGCAAGATCATGAACGAAAAGCGGACAACCCGTCTGTTGGACGCAGGGGTGCATCTGATCGACATCAGTATTGATGCTTTTTCACCGGAGACGTACTCCAAGATTCGGGTCAATGGCAACCTGGAAGTGACGCGTACCAATGTGCTCCGCCTGATCCAGTGGGTTCGCGAATCGGGGGTAAAGACCAAGGTAGTCGTCAGCTTCGTGGAGCAGCCACAGAACTCGCACGAAACCGCAGCTTTCGAAAGCTTCTGGAAAAATCAGGGAGCCGACTTCGTGGTGATCCGTCGGCTTCACTCGTGCTCCGGTGCCGTACAAGAGTTGGCCGATATGCGCCGTCAATCCTTGAGTCACATCAAACGTCGCCCGTGTCTATATCCGTGGGAGCGGATTGTCATTAACGCGCGGGGCGATTTGGCATTTTGTCCCAGTGATTGGGTGCATGGCTCGTACATTGCCGATTATCGCAATACCACCATCCACGCCGAGTGGCAGGGCGAATTCTACACATCCCTGCGTAAAGCGCATCTGGATAACAATTACGTTAAGCATTCTTTTTGCGGGAATTGCCCGGACTGGGCCTCCACGCGCTGGCCCCACGAGGGCCGGAGTTACGCGGATATGGTCGAGGAATTTATCACTGAGGAGCGTCCCGGGTCATGATGCAAATCACCCCAGTTTCCACGCAGATTGAGGAGGCCGTCAGGGATATCCCCGGGTGGTCGCCTCTGGATCAGCTTCTCACGTTATTTACTTTGGTTTATTCAAGCGCCGACCTCGCGGGAGATGTTCTTGAACTCGGGTCCTGGTGTGGTCGTTCTGCTGTCGCCCTGGGAATGGCAGCCAAGCTTTCAGGTCAAGGAAAAGTGTATTGTGTCGATCTTTTCCCTGAAAAGAACGACTGGTTTCAGAATACGGATGGCACTTATTCGTGTGCAGTCGACATCGATGGCAGAAAAGTAGGGGCTTATGGGGAACAGACTGTCTGGGCTGAGCCTTATTTAAAGGATATCGTCCCTGTGTATGAAAAGTATGCCGGAACACTGGATGCCTTTAATCGCTCAATGGCGGCAAATCATCTTACCGAACGGGTCACCCCCTTTAAGGGCGATCTCCTCAAGTTTGCGGCTCATGTCCCAGAGGATTTTGCGTTGAGGTTGGCTTTTGTGGATGGCGACCATAGCTATTCAGCTG
>DAIDAS010000099.1 GCA_027310505.1 bacterium | reverse complement strand
GGACATTTCAGCCTGGCGCAAGCGCCTGCAAATCCGCCAGGCTGAACTGCGCGATGCGTTCGAGCGTCACGCGGAAACCGCCAGACTGCTCAAGCAGCACTGCCACTTGGTCGACACGCTGCTCTGCGACCTATGGCTCGAAACCGCCATACCCCGGGAAATCTGCCTGGTGGCCGTCGGGGGCTATGGCCGCGGCGAGCTGTTCCCGTATTCCGATGTCGATCTGCTGATCCTGCTGCCGGACAGCCATGCCACGGCCTATGACTCACTGCTGGAACCGCTGATCGGCCTGCTCTGGGATATCGGTCTGGCCGTCGGCCATAGCGTTCGCACCCTGCAGGAATGCGTGGAAGAAGCCTCCAAGGACGTCACCGTGCAGACCAACCTGCTGGAAGCGCGTTATCTGGCAGGCAACAAAACACTCTTCCGGCGCATGCGCGAACAGCTCGCGACCACCCTCGATCCGGAAAAATTCTTCGAAGCCAAATCGCTGGAACAAGTGCATCGCCATGCCCGTTTCAACGACACGGCCTACAACCTGGAGCCCAATATCAAGGAAAGTCCGGGCGGGTTACGCGACCTGCAGAGCGTGCTGTGGATCAGCCAAGGCGCAGGTGCGGGCAACAGCTGGGCGGCACTCGCCCGCAATGGCCTGATCACCAGCGGCGAAGCCAGGCAGATTCGTCGCCATGAACGCTTCCTGCAAATGTTGCGCATCCGTTTGCATTATCTGGCCGGACGGCGGGAAGACAGGCTGCTGTTCGATTTCCAGAACGAGCTGGCAACACAGCTCGGGTTTGGCAATACGCCGCGCCGCAGGGCCAGCGAGCAGCTGATGCAGCGTTTTTATCGCAGCGCAAAGTTTGTGCGGATCATGAACGAGATCCTGCTGCAGAACCTGCATGAGCGGGCTTTTCCGCAAGAACAGGCCATCACCGAGATTAATCCGCGCTTTCAGGTACGCAACGGGCTACTGGAGCCCAGGGCGCCCAACCTGTTACAGCGCGAGCCGGACGCCATCCTGGAAAGTTTTCTGTTATTACAGCAACATCCGGACATCAAGGGCATGAGTGCCCCCATGTTGCGCACCTTGTGGCGGGTCAAAACCCTGGTCAACCGGGATTTCCGCAACAACCCCGCCAACAAGCGGCTTTTCCTTTCCATTTTACGGCAGCCTGACGGCATCACCAGCGCCATGCGCCGCATGAATCGTTATGGCATCCTGGGACGTTACATCCCGGCTTTTGGCCGCATCACCGGGCAGATGCAGCACGACCTGTTTCACGTCTACACGGTGGACGAGCACATTCTCAATGTGCTGCGCAACCTGCGCCGCTTTGCCACCCCGGCATACGCCCACGAGTTTCCGCTGTGCAGCCAGCTGATCGGGAAATTCGACCAGCCGGAACTGTTGTACCTGGCCGCCCTGTTCCATGACATCGCCAAGGGGCGCGGGGGCGACCACTCCACATTGGGCACCGTGGATGCACTACGCTTCTGCAAACAGCACGGGCTGACGGGCGACCAGGCGAAACTGGTGGCATGGCTGGTCGCCAAGCACCTGATCATGTCAGGTACTGCACAGAAATCCGACTTGTCCGACCCCGCCGTCATCGAACAATTCGCGCAGGAGATGGGCGACGAACGTCACCTGACCGCGCTTTACCTGCTGACCGTGGCAGACATCCGCGGCACCAGCCCATCGGTATGGAACGCATGGAAAGCCAAGCTGCTGGAAAACCTATTTCTCGCCACACGACGCCTGTTGCAAGGCAGTGGCGCAACGCTGGCCACGGAACTCTCCGCCCGCCGCCAGCATGCCACGGAACGCCTCAGTCATTACGCCATTGCAGAATCCAGCTATCAAGAGTTGTGGGACAAGTTGGGCGACGGCTACTTTCTGCGCCACGAAAGCCAGGAAATTGCCTGGCATACAAGGCTGCTGCTGACCCACCTGCACAGCGACAAGCCCATCGTGCGGGCTCGCCTGAGCCCTGGCGGCGATGGCATCCAGGTCATGGTATACACCAGCGACCGCGGCGACCTGTTCGCCTCCATCTGCGGTTTCTTCGAGCGCATGGGGTACACCATTGTCGAGGCCAAGATCCACACCACCCGTCACGGCTATGCGCTGGACAGCTTCCTGGTGCTGGACGAGAGCGACAAAACGGTGCGTTATCGCGACCTGATGAGTTACATCGAGTATGAACTCACACAGAAACTGGCCGGGGGAGAAGCACCGGAAGCGCCGATTCAGGGCCGCATCAGCCGACAGGTCAAACATTTTCCCATGCAGCCGACGATCACGCTCACCACCGAACCTTCCGGCAACAACCATCTGCTTTCGATCGTTGCAGGCGACCGGCCTGGACTGCTGTCGCGTATCGCGCAAATTCTGTTGAAGCACGAGATTCAGCTTCACACAGCCAAGATCAATACGTTGGGGGATCGTGCCGAAGACAGCTTCCTGATCTCGGCGCACGGGGGTGACAGGCTCAGCGATCGCACAGTCACGCAACTCGAAAAAGAATTAGCCGCGGCTCTTTAAGGAACAGGCAGTTCGCCAGCCCCATGCTCCAGCCGGTAGATCCATGCCAGCAGTTCGGCGACGGCCAGATAGAGTTGCGGCGGGATATGCTGGTCGAGGTCGACCTGCATCAATAACGACACCAGTTCCGGTGACTCGTGCACATAGACACCGGCATCCCGGGCTCGCTCGATAATAGCCTGCGCGAGCAATCCACGCCCCTTCGCCACGACCTTGGGCGCGCTTTGCCCTGTCTGGTAAGCAAGCGCGACTGCCAGTTGCCGCGGGTCTTTAGCCATGCTGGATGGTAAAGCCTGAAAGTTGCAGGCCGGAAGTTGTAAACCGTTCGGCCAACTCGGCCTGATTCTGGCGCAGCAGGGAGGCGCTTTCGCCATTTTCAGTCGAAATATGCAGCTGTACCGCGCCATTCACGAATGCCAGCTTCGCGTTTACCCCGCCCAATGTCGGGAGTTGCAAATTCAACCGGGTATGCCAGGTGGGCGTCTCATCTTCCTGCTGCCCTCCCTGCCGCGCCAGTTCCTCCTCGATCTCCCAGTGCATCTGCTGCCCCGGCCAAACCTCTCCCTGCCATATCACCTGGCGGGTATCCAGCGCCTGCAATTGCTGCTGCACCAGTGGAACGGTTTGCGGATGGACGCCCCCTTCCGTGGACAGCCTGTCGCCCGAAACGCCCGGCGAAGCTGACGGTGAGGTCAAAGATGAATCTGCCTGCGCAACAGGGGTAGCGTGCTGCTGAGACAATGGGGAAAGCTGACCTTGAGGTTCCTGCCGAAGCGAAGTCAGGCTGCGTTCACCGTTCAGCCATTGCACCTGATGTGCCTCATAAAACAATCCACTTTGCGATACCGAAGTGCGCAATGCCTGCGCAAATGCCGGTGTATCTACAGGCGCCCCGGTCAACACAAGCGGGGTAGATACCTTGCCGGTCTGTGAAGTGGCCGCTTGCCCCGACGACGCGCCTTGCAACAGGTTGCCAATCAATTTAGCCGTATCGCTGAGCGAGACCGGCGTATTTGCCGGCAAGGGCGCGGCCACGTCGCGCAACAAGGCAAAGGTAAGTCGCGGCGCGTTGGAGACATAAGTGAGTTCCAGCGTCTCGCCCGGCTGGGTATTACGTGGCAAGTTGAGATCAAGAATCTGGTCCCCCACCTGCACCTGAAAGCGACCGTTGGGCAAGCTTGCCATCACATGCGCGGGAATCTGCTGCCCGGGAGTCCACTGTGGCGTTCCGACCGCATGATCCGCCACCTCGACGAGCGGTGGCGCCGAGGTTTTGATGAGTAATTGGAGCTGATTCTGGATGTCGTTGTGAATCACAACTTGATCCCGTGCATCGAAACGATCAGTTCAGCCTCGCCACGCGATATTTCGCAGCTTGCGGAGATGTCGGCCGCATCACGACCCTGGCGTGCAAGGTTGATCGCACGCTGGTACGGGCTGACTTCTTTTTCGGCATCCGATTCCGTTGCCTGATGGTACTGGGATTCCAGTTGGCTGACGCGTTGCTTCAGTTGTTCCAGCTCTTCACGCATGGCAAGCTCAAAACGCTTTTCGTGGATCATTCCCAGCCAGCGGGGCTTCCGCAACAAACTGCCGCCTGTCCTCATCAGCAGCAGCATTTCCGCGATATAGACGGCCAGTATCAGCGCAACGACAATCAGCAACTCGCGCCATGTGATGACGATAGTTTCCACTACAACCCTCTCAAATCGACATTTTTCGAGCTTATCACATCAGGCATATTCGTCGACGTGGCCTTCATCGTTTTGAGGCGGACGCGACGGCTCCGGTTTCTGCTCGGGAAGCTTGTTTCGCTTGCGTGACCTGGGGAAATCCTCAGCAGTCGGGGGGCGCTTGAACGGCGGGATGGGAAGGTTGTAGTCGTGGATGGGTTCGATCGGGTCCGTTGCCGCCCAATAAGCCAAGCCCTGCCTTTCCGGTGGTTGGCAATTACACGCTGCGGTATGCATCCGCGAGCTTCCGCTCGTTATCCATCGACCCCAGCACTTCGGTCAGTTCTTCCTGCCGGGCGCGAATCAGTGACTTGGCCTGTTCGTCGCATTCGAGTATCGATTGAATCAGTTCGGTGCGCACCTCGATATCCGAGGGCTTGGTCGACACCAAAGTCGCCTCGACCACCCGCGATAGGCACCCTGCCCTTTCAGCGTCCAACGCCGTCAAGTCGTCCCATCGCTCTTCTCGCGCCGCCATGAGCATGGCGCGCGCATTGTCGAGCAGACAGCGATATGCCGTCAGTTGTGTGTCTTGTGCCCCTGTTTCAGGCCACGCCATAGCTGGCCGCCACACGTGGCGGTTCAGGTTCGGCGACAACCGGCTTGACCGCCGACACATTACCGATCGCATCCCAGGCACTCTTGAGTTCTTTCAGCAGGGCCGCGACCTCATCAAGGCCTGCCTTATCGGCCTTGAGATTCGCATTCAGCAACCGGTATGACATGTATTCATATAACGCAGTGAGGTTTTCAGCAAGCTCGCCGCCCGCCTCAAGATCGAGACTGATCTTCAATCCCTCATCAATGATGGCAATCGCCTTGGAAATCGCAGCTCCACGAGCCGCAACGTCACCACGATCGAGATGTACGTTGGCATTACCGATTGCCGCCAGGGCTCCCTCGAAAAGCATCGAAATCAGCTTGTGCGGGCTCGCCGTGGCCACTCCGGAATCAACCTGTGCTTGCCCGTAGGCACTCAACATCTTGTTTACCATTGCGCTCATTCGTTACTCGCCTTTATGCACTAGTTTTTGGAAGATTGGCCAACTGCTGGGTCAAATAGGTACTCGTTTGGTTCATACTGCTGATCAAGGTATCCAGCGCGGTGAACTGTGCCCGGTAACGCGTTTCGAGACTGGCCAGACGACGATTTAGAACATCGCGCCTGTTACCAATATCTTTGATGGTTCTATTGACACCATCCGTCATGCTGGCAATGGGCCCAGAACTGCCGGAAAGACTATCAACCAGCTTGTTCAGCTGAAATGCGTAACCTTGCGAGAACTTCACAAGCCCCCTGGCGCCCGTGATTCCACCGGTGATCTGGATTTTAAGTCCTGTTGCCCCACTTCCGCTACCACCTGTCAAATATTGACCCAAGCCGGTGGCAGCCGATCCATTAAGCGTCCCTGCCACATCAACCCCTGCCGTCGCAGCGGGGGTAGCTCCCAATAGATTAGCAGCACCGTTTCCACCGACCGTCACGTTCGATGCAGAACCGTATTTGTTTGAAACAATGGTTAATGCGCCTGCCGTTTGCTGGACCGCCACCGAACTTCCCACACTCGACAATGCAGTTGCCCCATTGATTTTGGACTGCACTTCCATGGCAAGCTGAGTTGCAGTGGTATAGGTTTTTGCTGCTAACGTCACCGCTGTATTAACACCGTCCACCGTGACATTCAATGTATCGTTCACCCCAGCCGTAATGGTCAACCCTGCGGCCGCAGAACCAGCAAGCTTGCCCTGAGTAGCCAGCTGAGAAACGTTCAAAGAGTAGGATCCGGGTTGGGTATTTGCCGTTGAGCCTGAATAACTTACCAGGCTGTCGGTCGCGCTCCCCAGCGCAACAAACACTGCTGCCACGTCGCGAGCATTGGTCGACAGGGCACTTTGGAGCTTACTGGAATCAAACGTCAGGGAGCCGTTTCCCTGAAAGGTAATTCCCAGCTCAGAGAGTGTCTTGTACGAGCCTCCGCCCGTCAAGGCGTGGCTCAATAGCCCTCGTATTTGGCTCTGGATCGTTCTAACGGCCGCATCGCCCTGCAGCACCGCACTTTTTTTGGTGGCGGGGTCGTATGACGAAAGATCCTTCAGCGTCTTGTTGAGATCATTATAGGCTTTGACGAATGACGTCACCGACGCCGTGGCTCCCGATGAGTCTTGGGCAACGTTTACCGTGGTGGCGCCCACCTTGAGCACATTCAGGGTCACGCCCTGCACCACGTCCGTAAGCGTACTGCTGGATTTGCTGACAAAAACACCGTTGACTGTCGCTTCTGTGTTCTGCGCAGTCACCGTCTCTTGCAGATTCTGGGCTCCCGCAGGATCCTGCGAGAGCAATGCCGAGACCGAAGCATCACCGGTGGCTGTAATCTTGAGACTGTTAGCCACCCCTGCGGTATTTGAAGAAAGCACCAATCGATAAGGTGATGTCCCGCCGTCATTGATAATGGAAGCGGTCACACCAATATTGGCTTTGTTGATAGCGTCGCGGATGCCGGAAAGTGAGTTGTTCGTAGCATCAATGGTGATGGTCTTGACGCCATTGCCGTTGCTGGTGAATGTCGATCCAGCATAGGTTCCGCCAGCGCCCGTAGCAGGATTATAGGCTGTAAAC
>DAIDAS010000080.1 GCA_027310505.1 bacterium | reverse complement strand
TTTTACATATAAATCCAGTTTTGCTCAATGAAGATCGAGAGCTTGACGCTTTGGAATGGAGACAGATGTATGCTCACCCTATTATTGGTTTTTTGATTCTTCAAAAACAATCATCACTTCCAAGTTGTATAGCCACAGCAGTCATGGAACATCATGAACGAATTGATGGCACCGGTTATCCGAAACATCTCACCGATTCAAAAATCAGCAGGCTTGGGCGTATTGCAGCTCTCGCAGAAATCATTCAGGGGGTTTGTCAAAAAAATACTTGCGAACACCTTTTTACCATTCTCAAAGTTAATATCGACAAAGTAGATAAAGGTATCGTTGATCAAATATGCCATGCATTCTATGGGCATCAAATAAGTGATCAGTCTCAAACAGTCATCTTGACTCAGGTGGCGAAGGAAGAGATGTTTGTAGCTTTAGAAATTGCAAAAGGTATCAGTGCTGTTTTTTCCCTGTGGTCGGAAACCAATGAAAAACTTGATGTGAAAGTCTCTGGCCACCTGAATAGTCGTATCGAAGCAATTCGTCATGGCTTGAAAAAAGCCGGTCTGTCCCCACTGGATGCAGAAAATACCATTCGGCAATGCGCGATGGATTTATCGGCTTTCGCAGAGGCCAAAGCTTTGTTGATAGAGGTATTATTTCAATTTAAAAATATACTTCGATTCGAACTACAACGTCATGGCAACCAGGATTGTTTGCCAGCAGAATTAGATTCTTGGCTTTCTTTTTCAGAGCGGCAATTTGCGGCAATAGACGCTTTGTTGCTTGAGCCGAATGTTCACATTATTGATCTCTAGTGTAATGTTCTCGACCGCTGCGAAACCTTAGAAACGAAGCGCTTGCGAGTGAAGATTGAGTAGTCCCTGGAAGCCGTAGCGCCGGGCAATGGTATGGACTCCTCCCACCTCATGGCATCAAAGTGCCAGAAGGGTAGAATTTAGCTACCCAGTCCTACGGAGGAGGAGTCCGAAATGAATATTAAGCGTATAGGTATCGATTTAGCAAAACAGGTGTTTCAATTGCATGGTGTCGACAGTCACGAACAGCCGGTATTACGGAAAAAGCTCAAACGTGAGCAGATGTTGCGTTATTTTCGAGACTTAACACCTTGTTTGATAGGGATGGAGGCCTGCAGTAGTGCGCATTATTGGGGACGTGAACTGCAAAAGCTAGGGCACACAGTCAAATTGATTGCGCCTCAATTCGTGAAGCCGTATGTCAAAGCGAATAAAAATGATGCCAACGATGCAGAGGCGATTTGCGAAGCGCTCTCTCGCCCAAGCATGCGTTTCGTGGCCATTAAAACCATTGACCAGCAAGATTTACAAGCCACGCACCGGGTACGCAGTGCATTGGTGCAGCAACGTACAGCCAAGGTCAACCAGATTCGTGGTTTGTTAGCGGAATACGGTATTGCGATAGGTCAAAGTATCCGCGCATTGCGCATAACGTTGCCCGATGTACTGGAAGACACCGGAAATCGATTGAGTGGTGATTTTCGGCTTTTGCTGAAAGGTTTGCAGGAGGATTTGCAAACACTGGATCAACGTGTGAATGAATTGGACAAATGTATTCAAAGGTTGGCCAATAGCCATCCCGATACCCAACGTTTACAACAAATACCGGGCATAGGGCCGGTGACGGCCACCGCATTAGTCAGTGCGGTGGGTGACGGCAGACAATTCAAGCGTGGCCGAGATATGGCAGCATGGCTGGGTTTAACACCAAGGCAACACAGTAGGGGTGGCAAGGAACGCTTGTTGGGCATTAATAAAAGAGGTGACGTCTACCTGAGGGCGTTACTGGTTCACGGTGGCCGCTCGGTACTGAAAGTGGCAAATCTTAAAGATGATCCACGCAGTCGTTGGT
>DAIDAS010000079.1 GCA_027310505.1 bacterium | reverse complement strand
ATGCGAAGTCAAAACCAAGACACGGCAGGGTAACCTCGGAACCGACCTGCCCACACTGCTCGCTATTTTGGACACTGACGGCTTTTAGGCGTCTACCCACAACTTTTTCCGGATACCCCCAGAAGTGGATGTCAGCCGGATACGCGGTGTATTGCAAAGCGCCGAGCGATTTGCTTTCAAGGGTGGTATGCCACTGGTTTCGGTGGTGATCCCCAGCTACAACCAGGCGCAGTACTTGGTTCAGGCATTCGAGAGTCTGTTCGCACAGACTTATCCGCATTGGGAGGCCGTTGTCGTCAACGATGGGTCTACCGACAATACCGCGGAAGTCATGGCGGACTTCGCCGGGAAAGATGCGCGGATACGACCATTTACCAAGCCGAATGGTGGTATTACCTCGGCACTCAATTATGGCCTGGAGCAGGCACGCGGAGATTTTTTCTGTTGGTTGAGTTCGGATGACTTGTTCTATCCAACCAAGCTGGAACTTCAGATCAAGGCCTTTGAGCAACTGCCGGAGGAGTATGCACTGGTCTACGGCGGATTCGATATTCTGCAGGAAGAAACCGGCAAAATCGACGTGCAGCCGCACACGCCACCGATTACCCTTGGCGCCGAATTCCCCGAAGCACTGAAATTTGATTTCATCGATGGTTGTACCATCATGATCCGCATGGAAGTGATGCGGCAAGTGGGTGGTTTCAACCCATATTACCGCCATTCCCAGGACATGGAGCTGTGGGTGCGCCTGGGCTCACGAGGCTATCGTTTCCATACCCTGCCAGAACAGAAACTGACCATACGGCGCGTGCATCTGGCGCAATCATCGACCGGCAACATGATTCACTGTCGCTACGATGCGATGTGGATGGTGCACTATTGCCTGGAGCATTTTCATCTCCTGGAGTTTTATCGCTATTTCGACCTGGAGAAACCAGCGGAGCTGGATCGTTTTATCGAGCATTTCGTCGGCCGTATGCTGCACACGGAAGCAAACGTCAACCATCCTCTGCTGCAGGAAAAATTCTGGGACTGGTTCGACCACGGGTTGGCAGCACTCCCGCTCAGGCTGCAGTTGAAAATACTGCGCAAAACGTTGCATCAGTTGGTCCGGCATCGTAGCTCGACGGCGAAAATGGAGTACTACATTCAGGCTTGCCACGCGTCATTGTCGAAACCACGTACCCAGCAGCCTGTCGATCTGGATTTTTCCGTGTTCGGAAAAGATCTGCGACAGGATGATCGTTACCATGATCCCATTGGGCAGGCGCTGTTCGATTATGCGACCGACCTGATGATCAATACGCATACGCCTTTGTTCGCGCAGGAGCTGTATTTTCACAATACACACAAGGTCGTCGACACACCATTCAGGCTCGGCCATAGTGCGATCCGGTATCTTTCCCAGTTTGCCAACCAGTTCCAGGAAGTCGTCCGGCCTTTTTCAGCCTTAAGCATGATTCCCTTAACGCAGGAAGAAGCGCTCCGCCAGTACTGTTCGTTACGCTTTGGGGATCTGGCAAGGGTATTTCATCGTAGCATCGAGTTTGATGCGGCCCAGCTGGTTGATGAAACTTGCTTGCAGCAGATGGAAGCCGATCTTGCTGAGCTTGCTACAGTGGCAGACGATCTGTACGCGACCTGTTCTAGGCATCCTACGCAGCCGTTGCTGTATTATTGGGCAGGATTGGTTGATGCGGCAGCCGGAAAATTTGGCAATGCCGTTCAAACCGGATTTCGCAGCTTCAGCGCCGGGCCTGCTGGCTGTGACTGGCGAATTGCCTATGCGGTGGGGCGTTGGGCCGAACATGCCGGGGATGATGGCCGTGCGTTGCTGGCCTATCAGTGGGCATGCGTCCGGCAACCACAGGCCGATTTTGTAGTGCAGGCGGCGCAACGTGTTTCGGGTTCTCTGGGTTCAGGCAGGCATGACCTTCCTGTACC
>DAIDAS010000077.1 GCA_027310505.1 bacterium | reverse complement strand
ACAGGTGCTGACCGACCTGGTCGCCAAATACGCACCGGGCATCAGCATCTTCTCGCTCGACACCGGACGCCTCAACCCGGAAACCTACGAACTGTTGGCCAGGGTGCAACAGACCTACGGCCAGAAAGTTCAGATCAACGTCTACTACCCGCAAGCTGAGGCGATCCAGCAATACGTCGAGCGCAACGGCATCAACGCTTTCTACGGCAGCGTCGAACTGCGCAAGGCCTGCTGCGGCATCCGCAAGGTCGAGCCGCTGAAGCGCGCGCTGGCAGACAAGGTCGCCTGGATTACCGGCATGCGCCGCCAACAGGCCGTCACCCGTGCCGACATGGCAGTTGAAGAATTCGACGCCGACCACAACCTGGCCAAGTTCAACCCGCTGGCTGACTGGACGGAAAAGGAAGTGTGGGAATATATCCGTAGCAATGGCGTGCCGTATAATGCGCTGCACGACAAACATTACCCCAGCATCGGCTGTGCGCCCTGCACGCGCAACATTGCCGTTGGCGAAGACATTCGCGCCGGCCGCTGGTGGTGGGAAGACGAAGCCGGCAAGGAATGCGGCCTGCATGTAAAGAAAATCTGATTATGACTAAAGCGACCCTGACCCATCTGCAAACACTGGAAGCCGAATCCATCCACATCATGCGTGAAGTGGTGGCTGAATTCCGCAACCCGGTCATGCTCTATTCTATCGGCAAGGATTCCAGCGTCATGCTGCACCTGGCGCGCAAGGCCTTCGCGCCGGGCCCCTTGCCCTTTTCACTGCTGCACGTCGATACCGGCTACAAATTCAAGGAAATGTACGAATTCCGCGACTGGTACACCAAGGAAATCGGCGCCAAGCTGATCGTGCACCGCAACGAGGAAGCCATCGCCCAAGGCGCGCATCCGCTCAAGCTGGGCGTAGCCCGCTGCTGTGGCGCGCTCAAGACCAAGGCGCTGCTGGATGCGCTCGAAGCCGGAGGCTATGACGCCGCCATGGGCGGTGCCCGCCGCGACGAAGAACGCTCTCGCGCCAAGGAACGCATCTTCTCCTTCCGCGACGAATTCGGCCAGTGGGACCCGAAGAACCAGCGCCCGGAACTATGGGACCTGTATAACTGCCGCATCCACGAGGGCGAATCCATCCGCGTGTTCCCGATCTCCAACTGGACCGAGATGGACATCTGGCAGTACATCAAGCTGGAAAACATCCCCATCGTGCCGCTTTATTACGCCAAAGAACGCCAGATGGTAAAGCGTGGCAACATGCTGATCCCCGCCGATGATGCCGGCAACCTGAAGGAAGGCGAAGTGCCGGAAAGCGTCATGTGCCGCTTCCGCACCCTGGGCTGCTCGCCCTGCACCGGTGCGGTGTATTCCTCGGCCAACACCATCGAGGAAATCGTCGCCGAATCGGCAATCGCCACCCGCTCCGAGCGCGAGACCCGCATCATCGACCATGGCAGCAACTCCATGGAAGACAAAAAGAAGGAAGGTTACTTCTGATGAACGCCATCGACAAAAAACTGTTCGACGCTGCCGAAACCGAACTGCTGCGCTTCACGACCGCCGGCAGCGTGGATGACGGCAAATCCACCCTCATCGGCCGCCTGCTGGTCGATACCAAGGGTGTATTCGAAGACCAGCTCGACGCCGCCAAGAGCGTGGAAGACAAGAAAGGCGCCAAGGGCGCGCATCTGGCACTACTGACCGATGGCCTGCAGGCCGAGCGTGAGCAAGGCATCACCATTGACGTGGCCTACCGCTATTTCGCCACGCCCAAACGCAAATTCATCATCGCAGACACTCCGGGGCACGAGCAGTACACCCGCAATATGGTGACCGGCGCTTCGACCGCGCACCTGGCCATCATCCTGATCGATGCGCGCAAAGGCGTACTGACCCAATCCCGCCGCCATGCCTATATTTCACGCCTGCTGGGGATTCCGCACATCGTTGTCGCCATCAACAAGATGGATCTGGTGAACTACTCGCAGGAAGTCTTTGACAAGATCCGTCAGGATTTCTCGGACTTCCATACCAAGCTCGGGCTTGCTGGCGGCGATATCACTTTCATCCCCATTTCAGCGCTGGAAGGCGACATGGTGGTGGCGCGCGGCGACAATATGCCGTGGCATGAGGGCCCGACGTTACTGGAAAAACTGGAATCCGCACCCGTCACCGGCAAGATCAACGCCGAGGATTTCCGCTTTCCCGTGCAATATGTCTCTCGTCCGCAAACCGAAGAGCTGCACGACTTCCGAGGTTACATGGGGCGTATCGAGTCCGGATCCGTCAAGGTTGGCGATGCCATCACCGTGCTGCCCTCGGGACTCACTTCGCGCATCAAGGAAATCGTGACTTTCGAAGGCAACCTGCAGCAGGCTTACGCCCCGATGTCCGTCACCCTGACGCTGGAAGACGAACGCGACATTTCCAGAGGTGACATGCTCGTCCACACCGACAATCAGCCGCGCGTCGAGAAGGAACTCAGCGCGATGCTGTGCTGGATGCACGAGACCCCGATGCAGCCGGGCAAGAAGTACCTGATCAAGCACGCCGCCACCACGGTCAAAGCCATGGTGACCGCACTCGACGAACGTGTCGACATCAACACGCTGGAACGTATCCCGTCGCCGCCAGAACTCAAGATAAACGAGATCGGCAAGGTAAACCTCAAGCTGCTGAAACCAATCGCCTGCGATGCCTACGCACAAAACCGCGCCACGGGGG
This sequence comes from bacterium, assembly GCA_027310505.1. Taxonomy (GTDB): domain Bacteria; phylum Pseudomonadota; class Gammaproteobacteria; order Burkholderiales; family Methylophilaceae; genus CAIJXJ01. Next base: position 1,269 of record DAIDAS010000077.1, on the reverse strand, counting down.
GCTTCATCGTCATCGATGATTTCACCAACATGACGGTAGGCGCCGGAATGATCCAATAAGTGATAAAATCCAAACCATCAAGAATTCGGAGTTAAAGCAATGACCTACGTCGTAACTGAAAACTGCATCCAGTGCAAATACACCGACTGCGTGGACGTCTGCCCGGTAGACTGCTTCGTAGAAGGTCCCAATTTCCTCGCCATCGACCCGGACGAGTGCATCGACTGCACCCTGTGTGTGGCCGAATGCCCGGCAGAAGCCATTTTTGCCGAAGACGACGTACCTGCGGACCAGCAGGAATACATCGAGCTGAATGCCAGACTCGCCAAGGTCTGGCCGACCATCACCGTGAAAAAGGATGCGTTGCCGGATGCCGATGCGAATAACGGCGTCAAGGGCAAGCGTAGCCAGCTGGTGGAATAACCGCCGGCATCAAAAACGTAAAGGGGGCTAATCGCCTCCTTTTTTATTGCCTGCGGCTCACGTACGACCCGAACGCCGCCATATCGTAGCACCTTGAATGGCGGAGAAACTCAGCAGCAAGTAGCCCCCCATGCCCAGCGCAAGACCGAGAGGCGATTTCCACAATAACGGGATCACCAGCCCGGCAGACACCGTAGATAACATCATCTGCACAAAAGCCTGCCCCGAAGCTGCGGTGCCGCGCAGCCGAGGGTGACGATCGAGCGCTGCGACGGAGAGCACCGGCATGGCAAATGCCATGCCGATATTGTAGAGCGCGACAGGCAGGATGTTGAACAATGGATCGCGCGGCAACCAAAGACAGGTCGCCAGATTAAGCAGCACCGCACCAGCCATCCAGAAGTATGCCACGCGCAAGATCGTGCTATTGCCAATGCGGCCGGCGGCGCGGCGCGCCAGCCAGGAACCCGCCACCATGCCAAGCACAGTCGGTACGAACATCATGCCGAACTGATGCTCGCTCAGCCCCAGATGCTGAATCAGGAATACCGGCGCCGCCAGCACGTAAACGAAAAACCCGGCGAAATTGGCGCCAAAAGCCGTAATCAGCCGGATAAATTCCAGATCGCCGAATATCCGGCGGTAATCCCACCATATCTGGCGAGGCGCCAGCGGCACACGCCGGCTGACGGGAACGGTTTCAGGCAGAAACCGATAGGCCGCCCACAATGCCAACAAGGCATAAAGGCCGAGAAAAATGAAAATTGCCTGCCAGTGGATACCCAGCAGCAGACCACCGACAATGGGGGCCACAGCCGGTGCCAGGCCGAAGATCATCTGTACTTG
>DAIDAS010000072.1 GCA_027310505.1 bacterium | reverse complement strand
TATCTGGACAAGCCAAGGCAGTCGTTTTTGCCACGGGCATGAACACCGAATTCGGCAAGATTGCCCATCTCACGCAAACCGGCGGAGAACGTGTTTCTCCGCTGCGAAAAGAAATCGCCCATTTAAGTCGTTTTATTGCTTTTATAGCTATCCTGATCGGGCTGGTCTTTTTTGCAATCGGCTTGGCTATTCACGTTCCATTCCATGTTCCATTCTGGGAAAACCTCACCTTCTCCATCGGAATTATCGTGGCGATGGTCCCGGAAGGACTCCTCCCCACTCTGACATTAGCACTTGTTCTGGCAACCCAGCGTATGGCAAAACGAAACGTACTCATCCGGCATTTGCCATCGGTCGAGACACTGGGTTCCACTACGGTGATTTGCACCGATAAGACTGGCACCTTGACCCAGAACCGCATGGTGGTGAGACGGTTCTTTCTTGGGGTAGTCATTGATACGACGCCGCAAGCCGAAGAAATGCATCTACTGGCGCAGGACTACCAACCATTTTTTCTGAACGCTTGCTTGTGCCACGATCTTCGTGAAAGTGCCCTGGAAGGGAACGGTGCTTTATTAGGCGATCCCATGGAGATCGCACTATACGAAATGGCAAGTAAGATCCTGCCAGAAGTGCCTGCTTGGCACCGCCCGCTTGAAATTCCCTTCGACGCTGATCGTATGCGGCTTTCCACAGTGTACGAGACACCAGAGGGCAAGATGCTTTACTGCAAAGGAGCCCCCGAAGTTGTCATCCCTTTATGCACTCGAATCCTGGTAGAAGGGACCTTGCAGCCTTTTGGATCTGAAGTACAAGAAAAGGTGCTTGAAGCCCAGCGAACCATGGCAGGGCAAGGCCTGCGTGTTCTTGCCTTTGCCCACCGTGTGATCAAGCCCGAATTGGACCAGGATCGCCTGGAGGAAGATCTCGTCTTCAGTGGGTTAGCCGGTCTGGAGGATCCGCCCCGTCCTGAGGTGCCCGAAGCAATACGCAAATGCCGGGAAGCGGGGATCAAAGTCATTATGGTTACTGGTGATCATCCCAGTACCGCACGTGCAATTGCGCAAGAGATCGGTCTTGTTCGCTCGGAAAATGTGCTCGTGTTCACTGGCGACGACTTGAAGCGGCTCTCCGATGCCCAACTGCAACTGGCGCTGGATGCCCAAGAGATCATTTTTGCGCGTGTCGGTGCGGATCAGAAAATGCGCATCGTCAACGCCCTGAAAAGAAAACAGCATGTGGTGGCGGTTACTGGAGATGGAGTCAACGATGCTCCTGCGCTCAAGAGCGCACATATCGGCATCGCCATGGGCGTCTCCGGGACAGACGTAGCCAAGGAGTCGGCCGACATGGTGCTGCTGGACGACAATTTCTCCAGCATCGTGAATGCCATCGAAGAAGGGCGTGCCGTCTTCGATAACATCCGCAAATTTCTCACTTATATCCTGACGCATAACGTTGCTGAGCTGGTTCCGTACCTTGCTTTCGGGCTGCTCAAGATCCCCTTGGCATTGACACCCATTCAGATGCTGGCCATTGACATGGGGACCGACTCGCTCACCGCACTGGGGCTCGGCGTCGAGGCGCCAGATAAACAGGTGATGAAGCGGCCGCCGCGATCGCAGCATGAAAGACTGCTGAATCTGGGGCTGGCGCTTCGCGCTTATCTGTTTCATGGTTTGTTCGAGGCGGCTTTGGTCATGGCTGCCTTTTTCTTCGTGCTCAAGTCTGGTTGATGGCAATATGGCCAACCTTTGGCAAGTGCCGACTCGTTATATCTGCAAGCTACTACCGCAACATTAAGCGCGGTCATCGTGGTGCAAGTGATGAATGTGTTCTTATGCCGAGACCCCACCCGTTCCTTGCTGGCTACTGGTTTTTTAGGAAACCAGCTAATTCTGTGGGGTGTAGCCTTGGAGATCCTGCTGATCATGATCATTGACTATACCCCGTGGGGTAACCATTTCCTGGGAACCTCGCCTATCCCCGGGAAAGTATGGCTTTTCGTGATACCTCTTGCCTTTGTACTCTTGCTTCTGGAGGAAACCCGCAAATTGCTTGTTCGCAAGTGAGGGATTTTACTTTCAGCTCGGGATTAACATCGTATGTACCAACCTGCTGCCAAAGAATTCAGCAGCCATTTCATCCTCCTGTGTATTGTTCATCGAGCAGTACGCTTTGATTACATGCCTCCCAGGCGCATCATGTTGCTGTAGCGTAATTTCGGCCCTGATATGAAGCGTATCGGCTGGCTCGTCATGGTGTGATAGGCCGGCTGGGGAGATGTATCGAATATTCCAGGTGATGTTCTTTTCGACTATCGTATTAAACTGTGCGGTATCCGCAAATGCTGATACGGCAATGAATGCCACAGCGAACATCAAGATCGCTTTCATCTGCATTAGCTTTCTCCCTATGGGATGCGCTAAAACGTAATCTCAAATCGAGTTACGCCTTCTCCTGAAAATACACGTATTTTTCCCTGATGGGCTTCGATAATCGATTTTGTAATTGCCAGCCCGAGTCCGGCGCCATCGCTTGCTTTTTGCCGGGACGGGTCGATGCGATAAAAGCGATCAAAAAGCCGCGGTAGATGTTCAGCAGCGATCGTTTCACCCGAATTCTCTATAATAATCTTAAGCGAGCCCATTGAGGGCTGGCTGATGCTCACATTGATTGAGCCGCCTTTAGGTGAATGTCTGATGGCATTGGAAAGCAAGTTGCTCAATGCGCGCTGTAGCATCAGCTTGTTACCGTCAATACTTCCTTCGCCTGCAAGAACCAGCCTGATATTTTTTTCCTCTGCGACGGCTTCGTAGAAAGCAAATAATTCCCGCATCTCATGTGCCAGATCCACGGATTCGGTGCCCGGCATGATGAGTCCATGGTCGGCCTTGGCCAGGAACAGCATGTCCGCAATCATGCGCGCCAGCCGTTCATACTCCTCCAGGTTGGAATACAGCACCTCGCGATAATCCTCAGCGGAGCGCTCTTTGGAGACCGCTACCTGGGTCTGCGTCATGAGGTTGCTGATGGGCGTGCGCAACTCGTGCGCCAGATCGGACGAGAATTCGGAAAGGCGTTTGAACGAATCCTCCAGCCGCGCAAGCATGTCGTTGAAGGCTGCTGCGAGATCGATCAGTTCGCGTGGCACTGTTTCGGGGGGAATGCGGTCGCCTAGATGGCTGGCGGAAATCCCTTGCGTGACTTTCGCCATCTGTCTGACGGGTACTAGGCCGCGGCGCGCCGCAACCCATCCCAGCAACACCGTAAGCCCGATGCCGGCCGCTATCGCGAGCCAGAGATTGCGCTGGAAGGCCATCATGAAGGCTTGGTGGTGCTCAATATTAATGGCGAGCGCCACAAGCATGGGCGCTTGCTCCGGAATTCCAGTGTCGGCGGTTGCAGTGATGCCACGATAAACCTCCTGGCCCTGACTCCATTCAGTAAGGCCCTCCGATGTTGCAGGCTTGGGATTTTTGAGCAGACGCTCGGCAAAGGTGGCGCCTGCGGTGGTGAAAATAATGTGGTGATCCGGCATCATTACCGCGACGGAAAGGTCGGGATGCCCTACCAAAGCATCCGCCAGGTGTTGGGGAAGCGCGGCCATTTCGGATTCTGTATGTACC
>DAIDAS010000406.1 GCA_027310505.1 bacterium | reverse complement strand
GGGCCATGGCGATGATGGTTTCGACAATCACGGCATCGTTGGGATCAGTGATGATGTCGCGCACAAAGGACTGGTCGATTTTCAGCACATCGATGGGGAAGCGCTTCAGATAGCTGAGCGAGGAATACCCGGTGCCGAAATCGTCCATCGAGATCAACACCCCCAGCGCCTTCAGCTGGCACAGCGTATCGAGCGCGCCATGACTGTCCTGTATGGTGATGCTCTCGGTAATTTCCAGGTCCAGCGCCTGTGGCGGCAGCCCGCTTTCCGCCAGCGCGGCCTTCACCACTTCAACCAGATTGCCGCTGCTGAACTGCCGGGCGGAAAGGTTGACCGCCACGGTCAGCCCCTCGTAGCCGCGCTCATGCCAGGCCTTGCACTGGGCGCAGGCAGAACGGAGCACCCAGGTACCGATCTCGACGATAATGCCGGTTTCTTCTGCCAGGGGAATAAACCGGTTGGGAGGCACCAGGCCCAGTTCAGGATGACGCCAGCGCAACAAAGCCTCCATGCCCTCCATGCGCTCGCTCACCGTGTTCATCTGGGGCTGGTAGTAAACCACCAGTTCATCGCGTTCCAGCGCCTTGCGCAGACTGCTTTCCAGCTGCAACCGCTCCGCCGCCTGTTCGTGCATGGTCGTGGAGTAGAGGCAGAAACTGTTGCTCACCGCGGACTTGGCCCAATACATGGCGGCATCGGCGTTCTTCAGCAATCCACTGGCATCGGTGCTGTCATCCGGATAAATACTGATGCCGATGCTGATACCGATGTAGACATCCTGCCCGTCCAGGGGGAAAGGTGCCTTGAGGCTGCGGATAATCTTTTCGGCAAGCACCTGCACCCCGCGCACCCCCTCATCGCCTTGCGCCAGTTGCGGCAGCAGCAGGGTGAACTCGTCTCCGCCCATGCGCGACAGGGTGTCACCCTCGCGCAGGATGGACGAAACCCGTTCCGCCACCAATTTGAGCAACGTATCTCCGGCCGCATGGCCGAGGCTGTCGTTGACCTTTTTGAAGTTGTCGAGGTCGAAAAACAGTACTGCCAGGCGCTGGTCGTTACGCCGGGCGGCTGCGATCGCCAGTTGCAGGCGGTCGTTGAACAGCACGCGGTTGGGCAGGCCAGTCAAGGTGTCGTGGTAAGCCAGATGGCGGATATGCTCCTGGGCCCGGCGCATATCAAGCAGTTGCCGCACGCGCTGGCGCAGGATCGGGACAAACAGCGGCTTGGTGATGAAATCCGCCGCGCCGCACTGTATGGCACGCCGCACTGAGACGTCATCGTTCAATCCGGTGATCATCAACACCGGAGGCCGTCTGGATTCCGGCTGCTGCTGCAACATGGCACAGGCATCGAACCCGCTCATGACAGGCATCATGCAGTCCATCAGGATGATATCCGGCTGCAGTGCTTCACATTTGGAAACCGCCTGCGCTCCGTTAATGGCTTCTTCGACCTGATAACCATCATCCTCCATCGCACGTCGTAGCATCAGGCGCATGGTCACGTCGTCGTCCACTACCAGCACCATGGCCAGATTCGGGTTCGTCCGCAATATGGGCAAGCGTACCGGTTGAGGAATGCCATGAAGCTCTCGTGCGGAACGATGGAACTCCTCAAGTAGCTGGTCGATATCCGAGGCATCGAAAGTCGAATCGCCAGAGCGCACGCGCATTTCGATATTGCGGGCCATTTCGCCCAGACGGCTAAGGCCTAGCTGCAGGCTGCTGGATTTTAGAGTGTGTGCAAAGATGCGCACTTCATCGAAATCGCGGGCGGCAAATGCGCGCGCCAGACTGTCCAGCAAGGCCGGAGTGCTGCTCAGATAGGTATCGACGATTTCCCCGACGAACTCCCCGATTTCTTCACGCAATTTGTCCAGCACCTTGCCGTCGACACTGCCCTTGACCTCTGCCACGCGGGCATTGGATCTGAGCAACCCAGGCTGAACCTGCCACTTGGCAAGCATTTGTTGCAACTGCTCGATGGGCACGGGCTTGGATAGGTAGTCGTCCATCCCCGCTGCCAGGCATTGCTCGCTGTCGCCCTGGACTGCGTTGGCGGTCATGGCAACAATCACCATGCGCGCCCGGCCCTGCTTCTGTTCCCACTCACGGATTCTGGCGGTGGATTCGTAGCCATCCATCTCGGGCATCTGGCAATCCATCAGCACCATGGCAAAATCTTCTTGCTGCACTATCTCCAGTGCCTCGCGACCGTTGCCAGCCAGCCGCACCAGATAGCCTAGGCGTTTCAACTGCCGCAGCGCCACATCCTGGTTGACCGGGTTATCTTCCACCAACAGTACCGGCTTGATACCGGGCCGCAATACCTGGTCGTCACCGACCTCGTCGACAGGCTCCGTCACCAGAACGGCTTCGAGCTCGGACGCGGGCAGCATGGGCGCATCGCCACGCAATACGCGGCATAATCCTTCGAACAGATGCGCTCGTCGCACCGGCTTGTTGAAGTAGGCCCGGAAGCCCAATCTCAGCGCCTTGCTGCCTTTGCCGATTTCATCAGAAGCGGTCATCATCACCAGGCGATTCTGCGCCAACCGCTGATCGCCCTGTATCTTCTGTGCAAGGGTAAATCCATCCATCTCGGGCATAGCCAGATCGATCAGGACCAGATCAAAGGGTCTGGCCTGATCGGCGGCTTCACACAAGTGTGCCAAGGCTTCAACCGCGCTACGCGCCAGTACACATTCGGCACCCCATGCCTGCAGGTAATATTGCATCACATCACAGTTGGCCTGGCTATCGTCCACCACCAACACGCACGCACCCGTCAGCTCGGTACCGGTCGGCCGCATCATCCGGGTGCCGGCAGAAACGGCATCTTTCATCGGGAGCGTAAACCAGAATGTAGATCCGGCACCCTCAGTGCTATCCAGCCCGATCTCGCCCCCCATCAGTTCCACCAGATGCTTGCAGATCGCAAGCCCCAGACCTGTTCCGCCATAGCGCCGGGTAGTCGAACTGTCGGCCTGCGTGAAAGGCCGAAACAGTTGCGCAGCCTTTTCCGACGGGATGCCGATGCCGGAATCCATGACGCTGAAACGCAACATGGTTGTCGAATCATGCGCCGTGTCGACTGCAACATCGACCAGTATCTCGCCGCTATGGGTAAATTTGAGCGCATTGCCTGCAAGGTTAAGCAGTATCTGCCGCAAACGGCCAGAATCTCCGCGCAGCATATCCGGCACAGCCGTATCAATGCGCGTCATCAGTGAAAGACGCTTTTGACGCGCCTTGGGCGCCAAAAGATCGGCAACGCTCTCAACCACGTCAGCCAGGGCAAAATCCTCGTCATCGATAGACAGGCGCCCGGCCTCGATCTTGGAAAAATCGAGAATGTCGTTGATGATGTGCAGTAATGAGTTGGCCGAATCGAGGATGGTGTGCGCCTGCTGGCGCTGCTGCTGGTTAAGGGGTGAATCAAGCAGCAGTTCCACCATGCCCAGCACGCCGTTCATGGGCGTGCGAATTTCATGGCTCATGGTGGCGAGAAATTCCGACTTCATGCGCGAGGCCTCCAGCGCGGCATCCCTTGCGTGCGCCAGTTCCTCCTCATCCCGCTTGCGCTGGGTGATATCGGTACGAATCGCGACATACTGGTAGGGCTTGCCCCTGCCACTCAAGAACGGCACGATGGTGGTATCGACCCAGTAATATTCGCCAAGCTTGTTGCGGTTTTTTATTTCGGCCTGCCACACCCCGCCTTTGACGATCGTATCCCACATATCGCGAAAAAACTCCGGCGTATGGTGATCCGATTTAAGGATGCGATGATTCTTTCCGATCAGCTCTTCGCGGCTGTATCCGCTGATCTCGCAAAACTTGTCGTTGACGTAAGTGATGTCGCCACGCTGGTTCGTAATAGCGACGATGGAGTGTTGATCCAGCGCGAACTGCTGATCCCTAAGCAACTGGTCAGCTTTTTCCAGCGCATCAAGGTATCCCTGCAACTGTTTCTCGTGCTGCGTACGCTGTCCGAGCTCCCCGCGCAACTCCGCATTGGCTTGTTGCAAAGCCTCTGTACTGTAATCCAGCTGCTGTTGCTGTTGCTGGCGCTGCACCGCCATCGCCAGCAAATTAGCTACGCCGGACAGGAAATCGACTTCATCCGGCGTAAAACGGCGCTGCCTGGCAGTATGCGCACCCAGTACGCCAAATGGTTGCCCCTCGGCACCGATGACGACGCTGAGGCCGCTTTTGACCTGATGGGCGAACAGCAGGCGCGGGCCGTAGAAACGCGTCTCGTGGAACAGGTCCTCGACAAGAACCGGCTTTCCAGCCTGCAGCGTATACCCCGCCTGCGAATCGCCGCCGGTGCCCACCTTGGCGGTGCCAACCAGCCCCGGTTGCCAGCCGACGCCGGCACGCAACAGCAGTTCATTACCGTCCGGCAGCAACTCGAGGATTTTCGTCATTTCCACGTCGAGCGCCGACGCGACTTCCTCGACACTCGCCTGGAACAACTGATCCAGCGATTGATTCTGGTCCAGCGCGATCCAGGTCAGGGCAAGCAGCGAGCGTGAAAGACGCGCACTGGCCCGGTCGTTTTCCTCGAGCAGCTTACGCTCCGTCGCGTTCTTGAAGGTGCCGACGATGCCGACCACCGCGTCCCGATCGATCAGTGGGGCGTAACTCAGGTCGACGGGGACAGGAGGGTTGCCCCCCTTGGGCGTGAACCAGAATTCGCCGCTACAAGGCACCCCCTCGTCGATTACGCTCGCATAGGCCCAACAGTTTTCAGGATTGGAAGATTACCGCAATTGTCGCGGCACGCCACGACAGAACAAATCTTCTCGCCGACGAGCTCGTGACTCTGCCAACCCAGCAATTTTTCCATGGCCTGATTGACGCCAACGACACGCATCTCGCGATCGGTCACCACAATAGGCTGCTCTGTCGCAGCGGCGGCCTTCACCCAGATTTCGTCGGTCAGATCCTTGCCCACAGCTATCCTTCAGCAGATACGGGCCCCGGCAGCGACCCCAACAGGCATCTATTCTCCATAGATTGTTACACATGTAAATAGCCACTTTTAAAGTAAGTAATAGCACGCTTTTGCCCCCGGCTTGGCAGGCTTTCGCACGCCAAAGGGCTAATCAAAAGCCGTCGCGGCTGCTACCATAGCACCATGCAAAAACGCATCCTGATCGTAGATGACGACCCGCGCCTGCGCGACTTGCTGATGCGCTACCTGAGCGATCAGGGATACTCGGCACAAACGGCGAGCGATAGTGCAGGCATGGATCACCTGCTGGCACGCGAGCGCTTCGATCTGATGGTGCTGGACCTGATGCTGCCGGGCGAAGATGGCCTGGCCATCTGCCGTCGTCTACGCGGCAGCGGTAGCACCATGCCGATCATCATGCTCACTGCGCGCGGCGATGAAATCGATCGTATCGTCGGGCTGGAAATGGGAGCGGATGATTACCTGCCAAAACCGTTCAACCCACGTGAACTACTGGCACGGATCAGTGCCGTACTGCGTCGCCAGACCGCCCCGACACTGGGAGCACCGACTGCCGAACCGGCCAACATCACCTTTGGCGAATACAGCTTCAACCCGGCCACACGGAGCCTGAATCGTAACGGCGAAGCGATACCGCTTACGACCGGCGAGTTCGCGCTGCTCAATGTACTGGTACAGCATCCCCGCCAGCCCCTGTCTCGCGACAAGCTCATGGAGCTGGCACGCGGACGCGAACTGGACGCATTCGACCGCAGCATCGATGTTCAGGTATCGCGCCTCCGCAAACTGATCGAACCGGACCCGGCACACCCATGCCTGATCCAGACAGTCTGGGGATTCGGCTACGTCTTTGTCCCGGACGGCCAGACAACCAGCGCATGATTTTCCGACCGCAAACCCTGCTCGCCCGGCTGATGTTGCTGATCGCGCTGCTGCTGGCTGCCGGCCAGTTCGCGGCCTTCCGCCTGTTTGATTATTTTGAGCGCGAGCCGCGCGCAATGACCGTCGCGCTGCAGGCGACCAGTGTGGTCAACCTGACCAAGGCGGCACTCCTGGCCGCGCGAGAAGACCGACGCCTGCCTTTGTTACAGGAGCTCTCTCAACGCGAGGGAATCCGCATTTACCCGATCGATCTCTTTGAAGTCGTTGAACCGCTGCCAGACGACCCCCTGGCCCAACGCGTGGCCGCCAACATCCGTGCGGCACTCGGTAATGACACGTTGGTCGCCTATAACCACCTCGGCATATCCGGGCTGTGGGTCAGCTTACCCATCGACGATGAAGAATTCTGGGTCGTGATCCCAAACATACGCATCGAGCATACGTTCCCCTGGCAGTGGCTGGGGTGGGGTGCGTTGATACTCGCCTTGTCGCTGGCTGGCGCCTATTTCATCGCCGCACGCATCAATCGCCCACTGCGGCTGCTGACCAAGGCGGCCGACCAATTGGCGAAGGGCGAAGCCGTACAAAAATTGCCAACGGATGGCGTGGAGGATTTGCAGCACGTCTGTCAGGCCTTCAATGAAATGACCGAGGCACTGGCGCGGCTGGATACCGAACGCACCCTGCTGCTGGCCGGCGTTTCGCACGATCTGCGCACCCCCCTGACACGGCTGCGCTTGGCCGTGGAAATGCTGCCGGAAGCTGACAACCTCAGAACCGGCATGGTGCAGGACATCGAAGACATGGACGGTATCATCCGCCAGTTTCTCGACTTCATCCGCGGCATAGAAGGCGAAAGCAGCAGCCCGGGCGACCTCAACACGCTGGTGAGAAGCGTTGCCGAGCGCTACCAGCGCAGCGGAAAAACGGTCCAATTAAACCTGTCGAACCTTCCTGAAATATCCCTGAGACCCCAAGCCATGCAACGACTGCTGGCCAACCTCATCGACAACGCATTCAATTACGGAGGGGGCCCTGTAGAAATTTCCACAGCAGCCGATCAAGGGAAAGTCCTTTTATCGGTGACCGATCACGGCCCCGGGATTCCTGAAGACGAAATGCCCCGGCTGTTACGCCCGTTCGAACGGCTCGATCAAGCCCGCGGCAGCGGGGCCGGCAGTGGGCTGGGGCTGGCTATCGCCGATCGCATCGCAAAAATGCATGGCAGCACACTGCAGTTGCTGAACCGACCGGAAGGCGGATTGGAAGTACGCATCACACTTTCCTGCTAGTTGCATGAACTCCCGGCAAGCCGCCGAACCTCGGCGAGCAGCACATCCAGGTCATCCTCCGTAGTCAATGGGTTCATCACCGTCGCCCGCAACCAGATGTTTCCATGAATGCGGGCCTGCGTCAGGTGAAACGCGCCGCTTTCCACAATCCTGCGCCGCAAGTTCGCCTGACAGGCGCTCAATGCCTCGTGACTCAACCCGTGCGGCGGCAAATAACGGAAACAAACGATGTTCGTTTGCGGCGACATCAGCAATTCAAAATCTGCCGCTACGGATACTTTTTCGGCAAGCAGTCGCGCAGTCCCAAACACATGCGCGACCAAGGCACCCAGTTTATCCGTGCCATACAGCGCAAATACCGCCCACAGCTTGAGACCCATCATGCGCTTGGTACACTCCAACGTGCGATAACTGGTGTTGTATGCCTCGTCTTCTGCGCTGTTGCCATGGAACAAATAAGACGCCTCCTGCGCGAAAGCGGCATAACTGTCTTCAGGGTTACGGAACAGCACAGCCGACACGGCTGCCGGCATATACAGCAGCTTATGCCCATCCCACACGATGGAGTCTGCTTGCGCAATTC
>DAIDAS010000041.1 GCA_027310505.1 bacterium | reverse complement strand
CGGCCTGCTGCAAGTGGAAGGCGCAGACGCGACCAGTTTTCTGCAAGGCCAGGTGACCAATGACATCAAGCTGCTGAACGGCAGCAACAGCCAGTATGCCGGCTACTGCACGCCCAAGGGCCGGCTGCTGGCGATCTTTCTGGCCTTCGCCCATCACGACCACCTGCATCTGCAACTCAACGGCGCGCTGACTGAATCCGTCATCAAGCGCCTCAGAATGTATGTGCTGAGATCAAAAGTCACGCTCACCGACGTGTCGGACAGCATTGTCCGCATCGGCCTCGCCGGCGCCAACGCAGAAGCCGCCTTGCGCAATGTTTTTAGCGAGGTTCCGCAGCAGGCCCACCAACTGGTCAACCTGGAAAGCGCCAACATTCTGCGCCTGCCGGGCCCCACGCCACGCTACGAAATTTTCGCTTCCCTGGAAAACGCTGCGAACCTCTGGTCGCAGTTGCAGGCCGGCTGCACAGCCATAGGCGCCGGAGGCTGGGACTGGCTGGAAATACAGGCCGGCATCCCGGACATCACCCCCACGACTCTGGAAGCCTTTGTGCCGCAGATGGTCAATCTCGACCTGCTGGGCGGCATCAACTTCAAGAAAGGCTGCTACACCGGCCAGGAAATCGTGGCGCGCACCCACTATCTGGGCAAGGTAAAGCGTCGCACGTACCTTGCGCATCTGGTCACTCCTCAGGCACCGCAGCCGGGCGATAACCTGTTCGGCCCTGACACGAACGAGCCGGTAGGGCAAGTCATCCGCGCTGCCGCTTCGCCCGAGGGCGGCCATGACATGCTGGCGGAGCTCCGGAGCGAAAGCGTTGCCGCCGGCGCCATCCGCTGGTTATCTCCGGAAGGCGCCTCCCTGACCATGCTGGAATTGCCTTACCCCGCGGAATGAACCTCGCCCTGACCATCACCCTGCTGCGTTTTTTGCTGGCACCGTTTCTGGTGTGGGTGTTGGTGCAAGAGAATCACACGGCCGCGCTGGGTGTTTTCCTGCTGGGGAGCCTCAGCGACGCGCTCGATGGCTTTATCGCCCGGCACTTCAACCAGTGTACGCCGCTGGGCGCCCTGCTCGATCCACTGGCCGACAAGCTGCTGGTGGCCTGCGGCATGCTGACGTTGTTGTGGCAAGGCCATTTCCCACTCTGGCTGGCCTGCTTCGTGGTGTTGCGCGATGTTGTAATCGTCACTGGCGCGTTTGCCTACAGGCGTGCTACCGGCAAGCTTGAAATGCAGCCATTGCCGCTCAGCAAGCTCAATACCGCGGTGCAATTCACGCTGGTGCTGGTGATCCTGGCGACTGCGGATGGGTATACCCGGCTTTCCTTCCTGCTGACGCCGCTGATGTGGCTAACACTCGCCACCACGATTTCTTCCGGAACCCAATATGTAGTGGAATGGTCCCGCCGGGCAAGCGTCTCCATATAGCCCCGGCCGCCACAGGATAGACCATTGACCCAAGGCTACAGGGCATCGTTC